>CALFYU010000051.1 GCA_937952455.1 uncultured Planctomycetaceae bacterium | reverse complement strand
CAGACCAGCTTCTTGATCATGCCCAGTGAGCGGGAGCAGATCACCGTCACATTGCCGGCTGGCGCCGAATTGCGTGCGGTGCTCACCGACCGCGGCGTCGCCACGATTTCCGAAATCAACGGGCAGAACGTGACGATCACCTTGGATTCCGCCCAGGTCGGACAGATGATCGACGTCTATTGGTCCCGTCCCGCCATCGGCAGCAGCCTGCTGACGGATCTTTACCGGCGGATAAAGATGCCCACGCCGCAGCCTCGTGATTTCGTCGTCAAGCAATCGACCCTGACGCTGATTCCCGCCGCGCACATCGGAGTGCAAGCGGGTGAAGGCAACCGCACGCCGCTGGAGTATGCCCTGTTGCGGTTGGAGGCTGAATACAAATTGTGCCGCGCTCAAACCGCTGCTGGACATCCCAGACTACGATCCCTGTGGGATCGCCTGGAAGTTGACTACCAGCAAGTCGCCCCACTATTCGACGATGACGCCGGCGGATGGCGGGCGAACGGCGCGGCACAGTTGCGTACTGAGTTCGCCGATCTACAACAGCGGATCACCACGCAACTGAACCAATTGCCCTCCTTGGAGCCGCCGGTGTTGGCGGTCGAGGTGCCTCCGATTAGTGATCAGATCGGGTGGGATGTTCTTGCACCCCAGGGAAGCCTGCACGAAGTTCACTCGGCACAAGATGCCGCGACGGCCGAGTTTTCGGCGGTGATGTTTGACCAGCGGTTGCTGCCCGCGCTGGCCACGATCGCCGGAGTCGCGCTGGTGGTCGTCCTGCGTCGCATCTTGCGGCGACATGTCGAGTTCGACGCAATCGGCTGGTTGATCGCACATCCCCGCATCGCCTGGAGCGGGGTGGGACTCCTCTGGTGGCAGTTTCTCTATCCCGGCTGGCTGGGGCTAGTCATCGTCGCGATTGCCGTAATTTCGCGGTTCTATCCTCCTCGGCGTACATCCAACGCAACGACAGAGGTGGATTTTGTGATGGCCGCCTCAAGCAGCGGCTAGCCGCCGGCGGACCACGGTCCCAGCTGCCAGATCAGCGTACCGGCCGCCATTGCCAGGCAATAATAGGCGAACCAATGCAACCGCATGCCGGCCACCATTTTCAGCAGCAGCCTCAGCGCGAACAGGCCGACGACGAACGACGTCAAAGCGCCCGCGAGCAGCGCCGGCCATTGGGAAATCAGCAATGAAGCGGCCGACTGTTCACCCGTTTCCAGCGACACGGCATCCATTAACACTTTGAGCGCAGCAGCCGAAATGGCGGGAATGGCGATAAAGAACGAAAACGTCGCCGCATCGTTGCGCCGGAGTCCGCTGAGCATGCCGCCGGCGATCGTGCTGCCCGATCGGGAAATGCCCGGCACCAGGGCCACGGCTTGAAACAGTCCGATCAGCAGCGCCTGCCAGGGGCTCATTTCTTCCAGGCTCCGCGCATCGGGCCGTGCGGCGACTTTCTGTCCGACGATCAACATCCCCGCCGTGGCGATCCATCCGACGGCGACGACCAGCGGTGTTTCAAAAGCGCGGTCCAACAGCGGCTTGAGCGTCAAGCCGGCGATTCCCAGCGGCACAGTTGCCAGGACGATGTAGAGACAAAGGTCAAAACGTTTCAGCACGTCCCACAATGCGCGGCGATAGATGACGAGAATCGAAAACAGCGTCCCGACGTGCAGGACGACATTCAGGATCAGGTTCTCTTCACCCTGCACCGAAGTGCCGAGCCAACGGCCCACGGGCGGTCCGAAGACCACAAGGTGCCCCGAGGAACTGATGGGCAGGAATTCGGCAATGCCTTGCACGACTCCCAGCAGAACCGCTTGCCAAAATTCCGGACTCATCATGGTGGATCAATGCATCTCGTGAATTCGCATTGGCAAGCGGGTGAGAATCTCTCCCCGGCCATCGTCTCGCTATCTGCCACCATTATAACCGGTTTTTAGCGAGTACGCGGTGGGTGGCGGTTCATCCTCCCGCAAGACCGGCCACCCGGTCGAGGGTCAGGGGGATTACGCGGGCAGAGGGCCGCTGATGTCAATTGTGCCGGATACACCGGGAGCCCTCTTGCGGGTGCCGCTGGCAGCCTGCCCGCCAGTGCTGTCTCACGTCGGAGTTGCTTCTGCCCCCGTTAGAAGATCCCCAGATGATCTCGGGCATCATCCGTCATGCGATCGGGACTCCAGGGGGGGGCCATGACCAGCTTGATCTCCGCTTCACTGACATCCTCCAGCCGCTCCAGAGCCATTTTGGCCTGCTGAATCAATTGCGGCCCGGCCGGACAGGCAGGGCTAGTCAACGTCATGTCGACGGTGACTTTTCCCTCATCCTCTTCGATGGCATAAATCAACCCCAGGTCGACGACATTGATCATCAACTCCGGATCGATGACATCTTTGAGGGCTTCTAACAGCGTGGCTTCGTCAGCCATGTTCTGTACTCCTGAAGGGATCCTTGTAACTATTGTCGCCAGCGTAGGGTGCCGCCACCGCCCAACCGATGCCGCAGGCGACCACCACCAAAAACGCAACGATCGCCCGCCGCTGATTGCGACTCCAAATGCTTCGGGCCATGACGCATAGCCCGGCCCCTATACCCAACGATAACGCAGAAAACAGCAGATTCAAGGGGGTCATGGCGAGCGCATTGCGAGTACTTTCGGCGTGAGGGACAATCGGCCCATATTTGAGGTTGAACCACAGCATAATCGCCAGTTGCGCACCATACCCCAATATCATCAGGCCGCCAAATAAGTAGCAAAACGTGACGACCGCCAGGCTTAGCGGACGTGACTTACGCTTTTCTCGGACCGGCTGTTGGTTCATCGAACGCACCCCCCGAATGTCGCGCACCCCGAGTAAACGCCGACTGCGAGTTCCGACAAGTTTGGCAAACACGTCGCGGCCGAACAACGTTGGTCCTGACCGCACAGTCTTCTCACCGCGAGTGCACGCGCAATGAATGAGCAAGCTGGAGCAGAAAGTCGCGGTTGTCGGCGGTCAGATAACGCATGTGGCCGCCCATCCGATTGAAGCTCTTATTATAGCGCAAGTAATAGTCGGGGTTGTCGACCGGCGGCTCACCCTGGGTCCAGTCCCAGTGCGACTCAGCCAGATCGACGACGTAGATCGAGTGATCTTTGATCAAATCGCCGCGTTGGATGGCGACGTTTTGGGAGATCGACAGCGATTTCTCGAACACCATCGGAGACATCACTGCCGAGCCGATCGAGAGGTAGACGCCGCCGTCGATCCGGCTCACGCTCTCGGCGAATGTGAGAAAATCGCGCTCGGCGACGCGCCCCACGCTGGCGCCGTGGTTCATCGGGTGGTTGTAGATAATATCGTGGCCGAACATCGGATGCCCCGTGGACGGGACACCGAGCCGATACGCGGCGGCCTGTACGCTGAAACGCTTCCAGGGGTGCGGTACCTCAAGCCGTCCGGCGGGAAGATCGAACCGTTTGATGATCGACAGCAGGTCGGCGGCTCGTGCCGCACGGGCCGGGTCGTCGGCTGCGTACATGTTGATCTCTGCGAGCAGCGCGGCGGCGTCGGGAACATCGACCCCTTCGTTCTCGATAAAGGCCCCGACCGACTCGCCGTAGCCTTTGCCTTCATAGGCGCCGATGTTCAGTGCGAGGTTGATGTTACGCCCGGTTTCCTCCCAGTTGCCGAACTGGCCTTGTTTGACGTAGCCCTCGACGTCCTCGCTGGATTGCCCCTGAAAGGCGAACTCCCAGTCATGAATGATGCCGGCGCCGTTCGTAGCCAAGTGCGTGATCCAGCCGGCCTCCATCAGCTCGATCATCACCAGCGCCAGACCGTTTTTGATCGAGTGCGCACCAAAGGTGAGCATCACCGGAGCATCCTGCCGGCGGGCTTCGACGATCCGCTCGACCGCTTCGGCGATCACCTTTTTAGCGACCTCTGTGAGTTTTTGCGGGGCAGCGTCGACCCGCACGTGGTCGCGTTCGATCTGATTCTTGTTGACGCGCGTGGAGAGCGGCAACATCTTGACAACATGGCGGTCAAACTGCGGGTAGGGCATAGCTGTGTTCAATTCCCATGTGCGTCAAAGCACTGGCGGACAAGCCGCCAATGGCACCCCTGCCGGATGGTCTGTTATCTCTACTGAGCGGCATCAATCGATCGAGCCGTCTTTCAGATATTTCAGCAACGCGTCCCGCTCGCGATAATCGGGAATGATGATGTCCGCGCCGGCCCGCATCAGCCGGTTGCGTTTCCATTCGTTGATCCCCTCGCGATATTTTTCGTCGCTGGCCACGCCGACCGCAATGCCGCCGACGCGCTTGATCTCTTCGATCTCGACGTAGCCGTCACCAAAACCCAACAGTCCGCCGTGACCTAGGTCGTTCTCCGCCATCAGGCGTTCGATGATCATCTTTTTGGAAAAGTTCTTGTACTCATCCTGCGCCCCGTACACGTGCGGACCGAAAAACGAGTCCAGTGCGAGCGCGGCGGGTGCATCGGCCACCTATTGGTGATCGGTTCCGCTGGCCAGGTACAGGTCGCAACCTTCTGCCTTGAGTTGCTCCAACAACTCGCGCGAGCCGGGAACGGTCAAAACTTCGGGATGGATGCTGCTGTCTTTGAGACCGGCAACGCGGCCGGACACCCGTTCCCACAACAGGTCGTGGTATTGCTTTTTATATTCGAGCGGATCCTTCGCCGTGCCGCCCCGTTTGTCGACCTCTTCGGCGAGTTGGATCATCTGGTAGATCGTCTGCTTGCCGTTGAGCCGCATCACGTACTCTTCGACGTACTCACCCAGTTCCTCGCGCGGCTCCGCACCGGGCGTCGCGGCCAGAATGTCGACCATCATCGGAATCATGACTTCCGGCCAGCCTTCGCGGACCAGCGACAACGTTCCGTCAAAATCAAACAACACCGCCGAAAACCGCCCGCGGGGCAGATCGGGATTGACAATTTCAATACGGGTTCCGGGGAGGAACATGGGAGGGAAGGTTTCCTTGCTCTAAAGTGTGTGGGAATTGGGGAGGGAAAAACTCGAAATCCGAATATCGAAATTCGAAACAAAGACAAAACTCAAATGAATGAAACGTTTTGGACTTTGAACATTGGAATTTGTTTAGGATTTCGAATTTCGTGCTTCGAATTTGTTTTGTGGCTAGCTGATGATCGTCTGCTCCCGATCCGGGCCGACGGAGACGAATTCGACCGGGGCGCCGACCAGTTCGGCGACGACGTCGAGATACTTACGGGCGGCGGCGGGCAGGTCCTGCAGCGACCGCGCGGCGGTAATGTCCGTTTTCCAACCCGGCAGCGTGCGGAGAATCGGTTTGGCGGCTGCCAGGTCCTCGACGTGCGCCGGGACGTCGGTTGTCCGCTCACCGTGGACTTCGTACGCCTCGCAGACCTGGATCTCGTCCAATTCGCTCAGCACGTCGAGCAGCGTCACCGCGATGCAATCGACGCCGCAGACCCGGGCACTGTAGCCAGTGGCCACCGCATCGAGCCATCCGCAGCGGCGGGGGCGGCCGGTGACCGTGCCGTATTCGTTGCCGGTATCGCGAATCAATTGGCCGATCTCATTGTCCAATTCCGTCGGAAACGGCCCGCCGCCGACGCGCGTCGTATAGGCCTTGACGATGCCGATCATGCGGGTAATGTGTCGTTCCGGAACGCCGCTGCCGGTATGAATTCCGGCGGCGGAACTGTTCGACGACGTGACGAACGGAAACGTCCCGTGATCGACGTCGAGCAGACTTCCCTGCGCCCCCTCAAAGAGCAGGCGCTTTCCGGCGGCGATTTCGCGGTGCAGCCGCGCCGTCGTATCGGTCACGTGTGGCTTGAGGATCCGCGCATACTCCAAGTACTCCTCCGCCACGGCTTTGTGGTCGATCGGCTCAAAGTCCGGCGAAAAGGCCCGGATGATCGTGTTTTTCTGTTCGACGATGCTCGCCAACCGCGTGCGGAATGAATCCTCGTGGTACAAATCGCCGACGCGAATGGCGTGCGTGCGGCCCGCCTTGTCGCGATAGCAGGTGCCGATGCCCCGCATCGTGGTGCCGATAGCGTCCCCTTTGCGGCTGGCTTCCAGCACCGCTTCTTCGGCCATATGGTGGGGAAAGATCACGTGGGCACGATCGCTGATGATTAGGTTGTCGCCAATTTCGACACCCTGGTCGCGGATCGCGGTCATTTCACTGAGCAGTGCCTTGGGATTGACGACCAACCCCGCACCGATCACGGAGAGTTTATCCGGACGCAGAATGCCCGTGGGCAATAGCGAAAGCTTATACGTCTGGCCGTCCACCACGACGGTGTGCCCGGCATTGTTGCCCCCCTGGTAGCGGACCACAATGTCGTGCTCGACCGTCAAGATGTCGACGATCTTACCCTTGGCTTCGTCACCCCATTGCAATCCCACGACTGAAGTTGCCGACACGATTTCTACTTTCTCAATTCGTTTCCCGCATTCCAACGCGGCGGCTTGCGCCGAGCGGGAATCACTTCAGTGACATACGGGCGCATCCTCCGCCCGAAAACAGACCTCATGCACAGAGGACCGAAGAAACCCGCGATCAGCAGTGTGCCGGTACGCGTTCGGTCATCCGTCAAAGCGGTACGACAACTCCCGGACCCGGTTGGGCCTGGTGCGGATTAAGCTTTCGCCCGATTCACTCCGCCGACCGCGCGCCCTTACGCGCGAGCAGGAGTGCATTCGGCGGCGGAACTCCAACGACATACCGTGATCGAACACGCTTCGCCGTGATCGGCGGTCGCCGAGACCCGGTTCGCCCCAATCCGACTTGAGATTGTGAAGGAGTTGCACGCTGTTTGCAAGGCAGGGCCGGGCCGACGGCCGGGAGAAATACAACCCACGACCAGCCGGAAGTCGCTCCGCAGCAGCGATTTGCGGACAATCAGCTCAAAAACCGGTGCCGGTGAGTTTTTTGCGGCAAAATCTGAAGAGTTTTCCCGAATTCCGCCGACAACCAATAGCGGGCTGTTCTATGATTGCAGTGGAGATCCCTCGGGGCGCCGTCGTTGCCCCGGCGCAGCGAACCTTGTCCCTCTAGGTTTCGTCAACGGTGCTGTGATGAGCGACAAGAGAAAACGAGTGTTGGTCGTCGACGATGACACGGCCATTCTCGATTCGCTGGAGATGGCGCTCGGGGCGCGCGGGTACGACGTGCTCCTCGCTCACGACGGAAACGAAGGGTTGGCCCGGGTGGAGCGAGATTCCCCCGACTTAGTCATCCTCGACGTCGTCATGCCCCGCCGCAACGGATTCAACATGCTCAAATGCCTGAATCTGATGTCGACGCTCAATCCGCGGGTGATTATGGTCACCGGCAACGAAGACCCCCGCCACCGCGCGTACGCCGAATCGAGCGGAGTCGACGCTTTCGTCAGCAAACCGTTTGACGTCGATCACGTGCTCGACCTTGTGGACGAATTGCTGACGGTCAAGTAAACGTACGGCGAACTAACCTCCGCCGATGGCGGGTAAAAAGTGCAGTTCGCTGTCGGGTTTTAGTTTTTGCAGCAGTCCCAAGCTGGAGATGTTGCCGTCGACCGCCACCGACAACCCCGGTTTGATGGCCCCGTCAGCGCACAGCCGAGGTCCCACGCCGGGATATCGGTCTTCCAACTCCGCAATGGCGTCGCGAACGCTCAGTGCGGCCACTTCGATGCGCTCTTGATTGCCGGTCAGTTTGCGAAGCGACGGCGGGATGAAAACAGTGGGCATAGCGACGACGTTGCTGAAAATTTTGGGGACTGACGTCACCCTGTGAACTATTGGTCGCCGTTGCTCGCCCGCTGCTTGAGAATCTCGTGCAGCAATCGGGGCGGAGACATCGGCAACTCGTGCATCCGCACTCCGGTCGCCTGATAGATGGCATTGGCCAACGCCGCCGGCGGCGGCACGATCGGAACTTCGCCCACGCCGCGGACGCCGTACGGGTGACCGGGGTTGGGAACCTCGACGATGATCGTGTCAATCATCGGCAGGTCGTACGTCGTTGGCATGCGGTAGTCGAGGTACGTCGAATTCCGCATCGTCCCCTGGTCGTCGTAGAAGTACTCCTCGTTGAGTGCCCAACCGATCCCCTGTACCGCCCCACCTTGAATCTGGCCTTCGACATAAGCGGGGTGAATTGCCGTGCCGACGTCTTGAGCGGCGGTATAGCGCAAAATGGTGACTTTTCCGGTGTCCATGTCGACTTCGACGTCGACGAGATGCGTCCCGAACGCGCCCCCCGGTTCCTGCGGATCGGCCGAACCGCGGCCGATCACCGGTTCGCCGATCTTGTGCGCTTCGGCGGCGATCTCCTTAAACGAGAACCGCTTCCCGTCCGGTCCAACCACGCCGCCGTCTTTGTAGTCAACCGCGGTAACGTCGCAGTCCCAAATCTTGGCCGCCCGCTCGATCATTTGCCCCTGGATGTCCTTCGCAGCCAAGTAGGCCGCCCAGCCGGTGGCAAACGTGACGCGGCTGCCCCCCGTCACATCGGTGTAGCCAATGCTGTCGGTATCGACGACCGTGGGGACGACGTCTTCCGCGGCGATGCCCAACGTTTCGGCCAACTGCATGGCGATACTCGCCCGCGTGCCGCCGATGTCGGTCGAGCCTTCAATCAACGCGACGGTGCCGTCCGGGTTGACCGTCGCCTGGGCGGTCGACTTCAACCCGATATTGAACCAAAACCCCGTGGCGACGCCCCGCCCACGGTGTTTGCCTTCCAGCGGCGTGCGGTTGTGCTCACAATCCCGAATCGCCGCCATCGTCTCTTCCATGCCGATCCGCGGGTAGACGGGACCATCAATCCGACGCGTCCCTTTTTTGGCGCCGTTGTTAATACGAAACTCAATCGGATCGAGTTTCAGCTTCTCACAGATTTCGTCGACCACGGTTTCTACCGCAAACGCGGCGTTCGTGGCGCCCGGTGCCCGATAGGCATTCGTCCGAGGTTTGTTGACGACGATGTCGTAGCCGTCGACCTTGCCGTTGGGAACGTCATAACAGGCGAAGACACACATTGCGCCTGCGCCGACGGGTGAACCGGGATAGGCCCCCGCTTCATACGCCAGCCACGCCTCGGCCGCGGTAATCCGGCCTTGACCGTCGACGCCCATCTTGATGCGAATCGCAGAGCCGGGGGTCGGCCCGGTCGCTTCGAACACGTCGGTGCGGCTCATCACGAGTTGCACCGGCCGGCCGGTTTTCTTGGAGAGGATGGCTGCGACCGGGGGCAGATAGACAGAGATTTTTCCGCCGAAGCCGCCGCCGATTTCCATCGGCACGACTTTGACCCGCGAGACGGGAAGGTCCAGCAACTCCGCCGTCTGTTGTGGGGCAGTGCATGTGCCCTGCGTGCTCATCCAAATGGTGATATGCCCGTCCGCATTCCACAGCGCGGTCGCATTGTGCGGTTCGATGTAGCCTTGGTGCACAGTGGCCGTGTGGAATTCGCGCTCCACGACCACTTCCGCGGCGGCGAAGCCCGCTTCGACGTCCCCTTTCTCGAAACGAATGTGCGTGGCGACGTTGCTGGGCGTATCAGCGATCTCGCCCAGATCGTCGGTGCGGAGATCGTCGTGCAGCAGCGGTGCATCGGGCTTCATCGCCTCGAGCGCGGTCAACACCGGCGGCAGAAGCTCATATTCGACCTGGATGAGTTTCACCGCTTCCTGGGCGATGTGGATGTTATCGGCCGCGACGGCGGCGATCGCATGGCCGCGGTAGAGCACCTTATCGCCGGCGAGGACGTTGTCGCTTAGGTGTTTCAGGTTAACCGTTCCTTCGCCGAGGTTCGCGACCCGGTCGGTGGCGTCGGGCAGATCGGCGGAGGTGACCACAGCGCGCACGCCGGGCAATGCTTCGGCCTTGGACGTGTCGATCGACTTAATGTTGGCGTGCGCGTGCGGGCTGCGGAGCATCGCGGCGGGCAGCATGCCCGTCAGCCGCGTATCCGCGCCATAGCGGGCGCGTCCGGTGACTTTGTCGACACCGTCGTGACGAATCGGCCGGGTGCCGATGACCTTGTAGTGGCCGTTGGTGGACACGGCTTGTTGTTCTTTTTCGACGGTAGCCATTAGACGGTCACCTCCTCACGAGATTTCGCGGCGTCCTGGACGGCGCGGATGATTTTGTCGTAGCCGGTGCAGCGGCACAAATTGCCGGCCAGATAAAAGCGGATTTCCTGCTCCGTCGGATGGGGATTCGATTCCAACAGCGCTTTGGCCGCCATGATGAATCCCGGCGTGCAGATTCCGCACTGCAGGGCGGCGTTCTCCAGAAAGGCAGTCTGAATCGGGTCCAAGCCCTCAGCGGGCGCGACCCCTTCGATGGTCTCCAGTTCGGCCCCTTCGGACTCAACCGCCAGCACGAGGCAGGAATCGACCGGGCGGCCGTCCATTAATATCGTGCAGGCGCCGCAATTGCCGTTGGAACAGCCTTCCTTCGTGCCGGTCAGATTCAATACATCGCGCAAGGCTTCCAATAGCGTCTGCCGCGGCTGACACAGGAACTCGGTTTGCTCGCCGTTTATCGTCGTTGTTACGACCCGTTTTTTTGCCATGAGTCAATCCCGGAGATCGTCAAGGAAGGAGGATAGGGGCGCGATAATCAATAGCAGTTTAATTTCCAGCGGGCGCTAACTTCCCGCGTTCTCGCGGGCGCGGGCGATCGCCTTTTCCAGTGCCCGGCGGGTCAAGACGCCGGTGACGTGTTTGCGGAACTCCACGGTTCCCCGCATGTCATCGATCGGCACGGCAATCTTTCGCGAGGCCGCCATGGCGGCCTCGATCGCCTCGTCCCCGACCGGCTTGCCGGCCAACAATTCGCTGGCTTCTTTCGCATAAAGCGGGGTGGCGGCCACCGCGCCCAGTGCGATCCGCGCCGATACGAACGTCTCGCCCGCCGCGTCCAAAACGACCGAGGCGCCTGCACCGACAACGGCAATATCCATTTCATTGCGGGGAATGAATCGCAAGTAATGCGATCCGCTGTGCGCCGGGCGGGCCGGCATGACGAGCGCCGTCAACAACTCCCCCGGCTGCAATACGTTTTTTCCCGGTCCGGTACAAAACTCCTCCACCGGCACTTCGCGCGTGCCGCCCGGACCGGCGATCACCGCCCGTGCTGAGAGGGCGATCAGCGCGGGTGTCGAATCGGCCGCAGGGCCGGAGTTGCAAAGGTTCCCCCCCACCGACGCCCGGCTTTGAATCTGCGCGCCGCCGATAATCTTCGTGGCATCGGCCAACGCGGAATAGTCGCGGCACACTGCTTCGTCGCCGTAGATTCGATAACAGGGCGTCGCTGCTCCCAGTTTCAGTCCGTCGGCCGAGATTTCGAGCGCTTGCAGGTCGGCGATTTTTTTGACGTCAACCACCACCTCCGGCGCAAAACGTCCGAGACGGATTTGGTCGATCAGGTCGGTCCCGCCGGCGAGGATGCGGGCCGAGCCGTTGTGATTGGCCAACAGTTGGACGGCATCGGCAACCGTCGTCGGGGCTTCGTATTCAAAGTCGTGCATGATGGATCGCGCTAAGGAAAGGATGCCGGTTCGGTGGAGGATCCCAACAATACGGTGAGCTTACATCCCTAAAGGTTAACGCGGGAAAATCTCACGGCAAGTCCGGAGGGATCAGAAGCATGCGAATTTCGCCGGCGACATCTGCCGGCAACCAGGCCGGGCCACGGACGACTCTATTTGTCGTTGTCCGGTTCGGACGTCGCTGCGGCGGTCTCAACATGCAACGGCATCAAACGCACCCGTTCGTTATAGGTGTGCAATTCGATAAACTTGCCGGGCAAGTTGACGCGCACGTTTTGGAAGTTGGGCTGCATGTTGATCGTGGCATCCAGGACCTGTTTGCCGTTTCGCTTGTTGATCGCCACAATGTTGACCCGATTGATCCTATGACGCGGACGCCGCCCGACTTCCTCGACTTGCGGAAGCGTCAAGATCAGCATCGGTGAATCTCGCAGTTCCGCCAGAATGAGATGCTGCGGCTTCTTGACGTCGTAGACCCAGTTGCGGCTCGGATCATCCAGGTTGAAAGCGAAGATCTTTCCGGCAATGCGGATGCTCGACAGGTTATTATTGTAGCTCACACTCGTCCGACGCGTTCCCCAGTTGATGATCAGATACGCGTTCTCGTTGTCCATCAAGCAATAGGCCGGGTTGCGGCTCTTCAAAATATCGGGGGCGATCTCGCCCAGCGGACGCGCTTGACCGGTTCTCAAATTCAGTTCCGAAAACTTGCCGGCAGGCGTGACGATCAACAAGTTCTCGTCGTCTTTGAGCAGGCCCAGCGACTTGGCCGGAAAGCTTTGAGTCCACACCTGCTCGCCATTGGCCGGATCGCGCAAGGCCAGTTGCACCGAGTCGCGCGTCCTGTTGGCGAAAAGCGCATGGCGGCCGACGAAACGCTCCGCGCCGCTGGAATACTCCGCCAGGTGGGGAACGTCAATCGGCTTGCCATCCAACATGCGGATCGCGGTCAGTCCCGAATTGGTTTTTGCGATCCGCCGATACAGCACTCCGTCGCCGCCGAATAGGACGCAATCCAACGGCACATTGTCCATCGTCCAGCAGACATCGCCCGTGACCGCGTCGACAACCGTGATTTGCCGTCCGGACCGGTACAGGAAATGACGTTGATCGAACAGGTACGGGACTTGCGAACGCGGCCCTCCTTGTTGTTTTACCGCCGAATCGAGCGAGGTCTTCATGGTCACATTGATGCCGGACTCGACTTGATAGGTATTCGGCGTCTCGGTCCCTTCGACCGGACGGACCCAGCGAACCTTCCCCTCCAGCGGCGAGATACTGTGCAACATCCCCTGATGCAGCAACAGCATGTGATGACCGCGATTGTGCGCCGGCACACCGGCCGCGTTGCGATGGGAATCGCCCCGCAGCGGGATTGATGCCAAATACTCGTCGCCGTCCCCGCGCAGGATCTCCAACCGCTGGTCTTGGGCGCGGACGTGAAACTGATGCCGGCCGAAATAAGGCATCTCATGATCCAAGCCGATCAGCGGAAACAGGGACTCGCGCTGTGAATAATCTTGCCCCATCCGCACAGCCGTCAGCGGTGCCGACCCCCAATCGGGGGAGAGATGGCGTTTGAGGCCGCTGGAAACATCATGCGCGGCCCGCGCAGCCCGCGCAACTTCCGCGGCGGTCTTGCCGTCGGACAATTCGGTGCGGGGGTAACGGGTCTCGACAAGATTGAACGCGTCGTCCGCTGCGCCCGCGGCACCTGCTGCAGCCAGCAATTCTGCATGACGCAGCACCGCCGCGGCCGCGGCGTCGTCGGCAAAATGGTCGCGGATGTGGAACAACAGGTCTTCGGCCGCCACCAGATCGCCGTTCCCGGCATAATGCTCGACCAATTGTCGTTGGATCGTCAGCGAGGCTGGATGGAAACCGAACAGCGTCAGCCAATGCCGTTGGTCCTCAATCGAGCCGCCGGCGACCTTGTCGGCCAATTGCTCCACGCGCCGGTCAAATTCGGGCCGCAGCTCCGCCGGAAGTTGATCCCACAGGTCGAGGATGCGGCCGGCAAGCCAATAATCATCACGCACCTCAACAGGTGATTCGGCATCCGGACGGATCATTTCACCGTCGATCGTTGACGCCAATTCCAAATAAACGGCAAAAGCACCGGAAAAATCGTGTCGCGCGACGAGCCGGTCGGCGGTCAGCCGCATCGCCGCCCGCCGTTCGTCTGGCGAGTCGGCCAGTTGCTGCAGTTCCTCGACCGCGGCATCGTGCTGCGAAAAGTCCGACCGGATCAGCGCGGCCAAGGCGCGAAAATAGACCGTGCGATATCGCATGCGATCCGCCGGCGCCAAACCGTCGGCGTCCAGCGTTCGGACCTTGTCCAACACCGTCGTCACGTCGCGGTTCAACTCAGCGATTTCCGCCTCGCGGAGCAGAGCGACCGGATCGTCCGGATCGCGACTCTTACGATCGGCGATCTCCTGTTCCACAGTCGGCCGCTGCTCAAACGACTCGACGCCAAAGGGAGTGACGGAAATCACCGTGCCGCGATACATCGCCAGATTCCCCAACCCGCGGCTGCCGGCCGGGCGGATTAAACGCTCGACGACGTCGCCCCTCTCCAAATCGATCCCCACAAGTTCGTCCGAGGCGAGCGGGACATAATACCGGCCGCCGACGGCCACGCCACGTCCGCTGGGCACCGCCGGCAATTTGGCCGTCCAATCCTCAAACCCGTTTTCCAGGCGATAGCCGCGGACGTCCTCCTTGCCGACCACAACAGCCCGGTCGCCGAACACGCCCGCTAAATACAGCAGGTCTTCCCCCTTGTTGAGTTGCCAGTCCCGTCCGGGTGTGCCGGTGCCGGTCGTGAGATCGTAGCAGTGCAGATAAGAACCGCGTGGCGCCGTCACGACAACCCGATTGCCGCTGATCATGGGCGGCGCAGGGAACCAACGCGAGTTGAATTCCTCAACGGGAGCGACGTCCGCTTGCCGACGCCCGCGCACGCGATTGGCGGTCGGAACCGGCAGGTGGGCCGCATCGGCCGACCACAGCAAGGCATGCGACTCGCGCTCAACCGCAGCGACCAGTCCTGTCGTCGTTTGACAGACGATCGTCCCGTTGCCCACCGCGATCTGTCCGCCGTACCAGCGACGCACGATATCGCGGTCGATCTCGGCTGTCGCCTGCGCAATCGGTTGTTGCCAGAGGAGTTCACCCGATGCGGCATCCAGGCAGAACAATTCAATCAGACGCTCCCTTTCGCCCACGACGAACAATTCCCCGCCATCGCAGACCGGCACGCCGTGAAAAAAGTACCCGGCCAGCGGCAACTCAAAAGTGTCGCCGTGCCACGCGCCGCCGACCTCCCACTGCGGCCGCCCCGAATTCAGGTCGTAGGCAGTAATCTTGTTGCTGGACCAATTTTGTCCAAATCGATCATCGGTTTCGTACGTGGACCCCCAATACTGCTGGGGTTGTTTGGTCAAGACTGCCAGGTCTTCCAGCACAAACAGGCGTTGCCCGTCGCTGCTGACGATGCCGTAGTTCGCGTCTTCAAAGAGCAAGTTGGCGAGTGGGTTCTGCCGGTACGACCGGGACCGATATCCGCGAAAGTTGGCAAAGATGCGTTGCCCGCGAATGCCCCACGCGCCTTGGTAGTTTCCGTCAGTCAGCAGGGCCTCGGCCGAAACGAGATCTTGGGTCTCCCACAATGAAGCGCCGGTCACGGCATCCATCACGCGCACGCCTTGCAAAGTGCGAAAGACCAGCTTGCCGTCCACCATCAACGGGACCAGCGCCGGGACCAGGGCATATTGCTCATCCCGCTCGTTACGCAAATCACCGACAAGCTCGCGAATCTGCGTTTCTACCCGGTGGCTGCGAGTCAGCGGAGTGTACCAGCGTGACAGCAACAGCGGCTCGCCGGCGATCGGTTGTCCGGTGCGCCGTGCGTTGCCCATAAAAAGCGGCCATTCCGCCAGATCGGCCTCCGGGCGGGGCAATCCGCTGATGCTGCCCAACCAGGCCCCGAGGTCCTGTTCTCGCCCTCCCAACGTCGCCGCTTCTCCGGGAGTGAACTCGACGGACTTCGGCCCGTTTGCGCCGTCCGCCAGCAGCGTCTCCGCCAACGCCGCCTTGGTCCGCCAGACCGCCGTTGTTGTGACCGGGGCGTCCGACTCTCTTAACGTCTTAAACCAGCGATCGGCTAAACCGAATTCACCCCGGTCCAGATAGTGCGACGCCACCATATCCGCCGACTGTTGGCCGGCGGCCGTATAGAAATATCGTCGGGCCACCGTGACAATATCGTAGAAGCTCCCTTCCGCCTTTGCCGCTTCCAACCGCTTCGCCGCGATTCCGTCATACGCAGCACGATAGTTGCGCATCTCCTCGGCCGGCAACTGTCCAAGCAGATGAAGCGCTTCATCCTTCAACGACGTCCATAACCGGTTCTTGTTGGTGGTCCCGTCGCTTGGCGTGAAGGTCTCCTCAGGCTCATCCAAAATACGTTGCAGTTGTTGCGCGGCGGTTTTCCATTCTTGTTTTTCAAGACTCGACCGGGCTTCGTCGAGCGCTTTGCGCAGCCTGTGCGTGTCCGGAATCCGTGGATCGATGTTTTCACTGCCCGGCAAATGTTCCCGGGGATCTTGGATCGGGGCGCGCGGCCGCGGGGCGGGGCGCACGGCCGGCTTCTTTTCTTTCGTCTCGTCGCGCGGCGGAAAAATGTCGTTCAGCGCGTCTTTAAACCAATTGCGTAGCGGCGGTTTCTTGGCGGGAGGGTCGGCCGCCGGTTTCTCGGCGGGAGCGGCCGGTTGATTTTCCTCTGCCTGCGGCTGCGGAGCGGCGGGATCAGTGGCTTGGTTTTCCGTCGGAGTCGCTGGCTCGTCATCGGCAACGCCGACCGGCAGCGAAAAACCAATCCACCCCGACAAGATGCACAGGAAAAGCGAGACTCGCCATGTTCGGGCAACCGGGGCGCTCCGTGTCATACTTCCCAGACTCCCAGCGAGACCGCTGCGGGTCTCGCCCCTATCAGGTGTTGTCAATTGGTTGGCCGGCCGATTGCCGTCGCGTCCGCGTCCAAACCGCTGCCTGCCGAAAACTCCGTCGATCGTGATGCGGCACAAGCAACCTCAATTCCACCCGCCCACTGGCAGGCCGGCACCATTATTGTCGAGGCTCCGCGCCGGGTTGACAAGTAGGAACTCGAATCCCTGCGGGGATTTCGCCGCTACGGCGCGGCGTAGAAACCCAATTTCTGCGTCCCCGCCGGCCGCCCGCTCGAATCGAATGATTGCGATATCATCGCGGAGGAAATTCGCCGTTTGCCGTTCCGGTTCAATTCCGCAACCGTCATAACCCTCATGAACTGCTTGTTTAACCCGCCGTAACGCCTTATTTGCACTAAGGTTATCGGCGCCGGCGGCCCCGCGCCGCCATGCAGGGCGGATTCCGCCGGGGAAACGCAACCGATTCTCCCGCGACCGCTTGCAGAATCGGTTCGATGCTGTTATTTTTGCGGATTCCCGCCGGTCTGCGGAAAGCCTCCCAGTGCAATGTTTTAGCGCGTGGATTCTCTCCGCAGTGGTTGGGCGGCAATCAGACCGCGCCGACCCGGCGGGAAGTGCTCGGGGCGCTGGGAGTGTGGTGTGCAAACACCCGCGCCAAACGGTTCTCCCAACCGAATCCTCGTCCCCCCTGAAACGTCATGAATGTCGTTGAGGCGGGCTGGGTACGGGCAACGTTTCCATTTGGACTAGCAACAATACCAGGACGCAATCGAGACCGACGTCGCATCACAAGGCGTTTGCATCATGGCGGAAAATACAAAACTCACAGCGGACGTTCGCGAAAAATTGGGCACTTCGGCAACGCGCAAGCTGCGTGACGGCGGCCGGGTGCCGGGCAGCTTGTACGGCCTGGGCAAAGAGACCGTGGCCTTGAGCACGTCCGAAGAAGCGCTGCGTCCTTTGATTCACGCCGGGACGAAGGTGGTCGACGTTGAAGTCGGCGGCGAAACGGCAACGGCGATCTTCCGCGAAGTGCAGTGGGACACGTTCTCGCAGTATGTGCAGCACTTTGATCTTCAGCGACTCGATCCCACGAAACGCGTCGAAGTGGAAATCGCCTTGGAATTGAAGGGGATCCCCGAAGGGGTCGTGGCGGGAGGCGTGCTCGATCAACAGCACCGCACCGTGAACATCGAGTGTTTAATTCACCAAATCCCCGAACACATTTACGTGCGGGTGGCTGACCTGCAGATCGGCGACGCGCTGCACATCAGCGACCTGGAGCTTCCCCCGGGCGCGGTCGTGCTCGATGACCCGACAACCCTCATCGTCCGCGTCAACGCGCCGCTGTCTGAAGAAGAACTGGAAGAGGAACTCGAAGGCGTCGGCGCCGCCGAACCGGAATTGGTGACACGGGAAGAGGACGAAGAACAAGAAGGCGAGAACGATTGACAACTTCGCGTCGTGCACGGTTGTCGGACGCCGAACGAAAAACTGTGGCTGGCTGAAGTCAATCTGTCATGAAACTCGTCGTCGGGCTGGGAAACCCCGGTCAAAAATATGCCGGCACGCGGCACAACATCGGATTCGAAGTTCTGGCGGAGTTGGCCCGGCGCCATGCCGCCCCTCAGCCAAAGTTAAAATTTGAAGCGGAAATCGCGGAAGTCTTGATCGAAGCGGCGCCGGTGCTGCACGGCCACCCGCAAACTCCAACGACCGCCAGAGGCCGGAACATGAAACAGGCCCCCGGACTTT
>CALFYU010000050.1 GCA_937952455.1 uncultured Planctomycetaceae bacterium | reverse complement strand
GGCGGGGCCGGGTCGGCTGAGGCGCGCTCGCCCTCGGGCGCCGTCGCGGCCGCGCCCCGGTCGCCGTCGGCCGGTGGGACGGGAGCGTCGGTCTCCAGCGCTGGCCGGGAGCCGGCGGCGTCAGGCGTCGATTGCCTCATCCGTCTCGACGTCGGTGGTGTAGGACGTGAACTCGGGAGTTTCAAATGTCGCTTCGCCCCCCGCCGGAGCGGGAAGTTTGCGGGTGTCGATGTTGCCCATGTGTAGAAACTCGACCATGATTTTTTGGCCATCCGCCGGGGTACTCAATTGGCTAATGTAGAGCCGCAACAGGTAGCCCTCTTTTTCGTACACCCGCGACCAAGTTTCATCGGTGTCGAGCTGCCCAACAGTTTGATCCAATTCCTTCCAATCCGCTTCACCAAGCTTGTCGCGATAGAATTCGCGGGCTTCGGGAACGGTCAGCGGCGCCAGGTAAGTAATGTTGTTTTTCTCCGTCGTCTGGTAGTCGCCCCCTTCGATGCGGGGGAACTTCTCCATATCCAGCATGGCGACCAATTGCTCCATCGTGGCCGCTTCCGGCAGGTCCACTGCTGGTGGTTCGTCAGCGACAGGTTCAGCCGGTTTCGCGTCGACGGTGTCGGCTTCGCGCGGCGGCGAATCCTCTTCCGGTTGTTTTTCGGCCGTTTTGGAGAGTCCTGCGATCGCTCCCGGACGGCCATAAAATCTCACGACCCCGCCAGTGATGACGGCCAGCAGTTTGCCGTCGGGCGACCAGGCGACCATATCCGTGGCGTTCTCTTCTTCGATTGTCTGCAGCAGTTTTTGCGAGGCGATGTCCCAAATCCGCGCCGTCACGTCCATGTCGGCGGTCGCCAGCAGTTTGCCGTCAGGTGAAAACGCGACCGATCCGACGCCGAATTCGTGTTTGAGCGTCGAAACGGGCTTGCGATCGTCGGCCGACCAAATCATCGCGGCGTTCTCAAAATCGGGCGTCATGTCCGTGGTAACGACCTGCTTCCCGTCGGGTGAGAACCCGATCGCCCGCACGGAGACAGCCCGCGGTTCGGCAAACGCGAAAGGACCGATTTTTTCACCCGTCTCCGCGTTCCAGAGGAGAACGTCATCCCACGCAGAGACAACGGTCTTTCCATCAGGAGAGATATCCGAGAATACCGATTTTTGCGTTTCCGTATCGATCACCGCCAACGGCGCCGCGGAATCCGTTCTCCAGGTTTTGACTTTGCCGTCGTAGCCGGAGGAAGCCATGATCTGCGCGTCTTTGGAGAACGCGACCGAAACGACTCCCTCTTCATGGGCTTCGATTGTTTGTTTCAGTTCCTTGGTGGGTAGGTCAAACAGGTGGATCTTGCCGTCGCCGCCGGCGATCGCTAGCAACTTGCCGTCGTCTGAGATGGCGAGTGCGTTCGCTTCGACGAGCAGGCCAGTCAGCGGATACAAGTCCTCAAATTGATGCAGCGGTTCGTCGACGCCGATTTTCCACAACGTGGGAGTCCCGCCGCCGGTGACGAACGTGCGACCGTCCGGAGCGAATTCGATCGCCTTGAAGTCGACAACGTCCACCTCCATCTCGGCGAGGAGTTCCAGCGGCTCGAACTTGTCGGCTTTTGGCGTCGTCGGTTTTGCGTCATTTTCCGCCGCGGGCTTCGCCGGTGACGGTGGCGCCTCCGAAGTGGAAGTCTCGGCTTCCGTATTCGTCGCCGCTTCGTCACCCCCGCCGCAGCCCAACAGCATCAGCGGGACAAGCAACAGCGACAACCACACCCAGTTCCCCCGCCGATAGGTCGCGCGAGATGCTTCGTCTGACACGATACGCGGAAATTCCTTCATCGTTCTGCCCCCAGTACAAATGACTTGGTTTTTGTTGGTCGAAACGGTGATGGCATGGTAACCGCTGAGTTTACTCGGTTTAGGGGCGAACGCTATGTCATTCTTGGGGAAATCCGCAAATCGGAGCACGATGGTCGCAGCGGTGCCGCTTCTGGTCTCCAGCGCCGTGCGCGATGGCAAGCCGTCGGTTTGGGAAATTCGGCATACCGGTGCAACTACAGATTGAGTTGTTGCGCGGCGAGGTAGTAATACGTGCCGCGCTTGGCAATCAGTTCGTCGTGCGTTCCCTGTTCAACGATCGCTCCGTCGTGCAGGACGAGAATTTGGTCGGCGTCGCGGACGGTGGCGATCTTGTGGGCAATAATAAATGCCGTGCGGTCGGCCAGGATCGCGTCGAGGTTTTTTTGAATCTCCCGTTCACTGAGACTGTCCAGCGCGCTGGTCGCTTCGTCCATGACCAGAATCCGCGGATTGCGATAGAGTGCCCGCGCGATGCTGATCCGTTGTCGCTGTCCGCCTGAGAGGGTCAGCCCGAATTCGCCGATGACCATGTCGTAACCCAGCGGCATCGCGCGGATGAAATCGTGCGCTCCGGCCAGCGTGGCCGCTTCGTCCACCCGTTCACGATCGGGCTTGGGATCCCCCAGGGCGATGTTCTCCAAAATCGTACCGCTAAACAATAGGTTCTCTTGCAGCACAAACCCAATCTGCTGCCGCAACGTCGCCAGGTCGATCCGCTGGAGGTTCCAATCGTCGATGGTGATCGTCCCCTCTGTCGGTTGATAGAGTCCCAACAGCAAACGGGCCAAGGTGGTCTTGCCGGAACCGCTGCGGCCGACGATGGCGATCCGCTGTCCCGGCGCTGCTTCGAACGAGAGGTTGCGGAGCACATACGGCGCGCCCTTGGTGCCGTAGTGGAAAAAGACCCGGTCGAATTTGACCCGACCACGGATCGACTTGGGATAGACCCGCTCTTCTGGCGGGGGCTGCGGTTCGGGGTCGTTGTCGAGGACGTCGCTCAATCGCTCCAAGGAGACGCGGGCCTGTTGCAAATTGTCCCACAGCCCGATCACGCCCGACAGCGGCGTGATGACCTGGCTGGCCAACATGTTAAAGGCCATGAAATCACCCAAGCTCAATTCCCCCCGCTGCACGAGCGTCAAGCCGTACCACAAGAGCGCCACTTGGCTGAGCACGCCGATCGCGCCGTCAATCGCCCCGAAGGTTTGCCCCAGTTTTTCGCTGCGGTACTGCGACTTGAGGAACTTCTCGAAGAGCACTTCCCATTTGTCCTGCATCGGCTGTTCGACCGCCATTGCCTTGACCATGTCGATGCCGCCGATGCTTTCGATGAGGTTCGCTTCATGAGCGGCCCCGTCTTCTAATAGCCGGCGATGCATCAACTTCATGATCGGGCTGACGAACAACGTAAACCCCACGAAAATCGGCACAAAGGCCAGCACGACCGCTGCGAGGCGGACGTTGAGCAGGAACATCACCACGAAGTAGACGACCACCATTAGCGAATCGAGCACCACCGGCATCGTGCCGGCGGTGAACAGATCGCGCACGTGTTGGTTGCCGCCGAAGCGGGCCACGATGTCGCCGGTCCGCCGCAGTTTGAAAAACCGCGTGGGGAGCCGCAGCAAATGTTGGTAAAACTCATGGAGCATCGTGCGATCAAGCTTTTGACTCAATCTCACGGCCACCATTCCGCGAAACATGGTCATCACGATCCCGAATACCGAGACGACGACCAAGCCCAGTGCCAGCCAATTCAGTGACAGGGGGCTTCCCGGAGGCGCCGTCCCGTCCGGGGGACCGGCATCACCGGGCATCAAGACCGAATCGATGATGTACTTCGTGAACATCGGCGCCGCCAGACCGACGACTTGCAACAGCAGCGATAATGCCAGGATCAGTCCCAGCGTTCCGCTGCTCCGCTTCATGAGATTAATCAATCGCTGCGCGGCCTTGGGTTTCGTCCGCACACGCTCGGCGGCGGCGGTCGGCGTGACCTCCAGGGCGTAGCCGCTGAATTCCTGTTCCAACTCCGACAGCGTGATCCGCATCTTCCCCATCGCCGGATCGGCAATGTAGGCGTACTTGTCGTTCAGCGCATAAAGCACGACATAGTGATAGCCCCGCCAAAACAGCACCGCCGGCAACTGCAACCGCGGCAAGCGGTCGGCCGAGAGCCGCAGGCTGCGCGTTTCGTAGCCGACGTCGTGTGCAGCATGAATCAATTGCGTCAGTGACGCGCCCATCGTGCTCACCCCCGCCAAATCGCGCAACCGGCTGACGCCGACCGGGCGGCCGTAGTGGGCGGTGATCATGGCCAGCGACGCAGCACCGCAGTCGACCTCTTCGTGCTGGGGAATGTACGGAAACTGGTACCGCCGCCACAACCCGATCAGACCCGTCGAAGGCGGCGTGGGCGCATGCTCGGCGACTTCGGTGACTTCTTCCGCGGCGGCCATCTCAGTCGGCGTGACGGGGACCAGCGCCGGCGGCGGGGGAGCTTCGCGCGTCTCGTCCGGCTCGACAACCGGAACCATTTCGATTTCCGCTGCGGAGGCCTCACGCACCTGGGTGGTGACGGTGTCGAAATGCTCGGCCGCATCGTCGGCGCGGGTGTGGGCGGCGCGTTCCTCAAAGTACGTCCGCACCTGCGGCACGTCGTCTAGCAGTTGGCAAAAATCGGCAGCAGCCAGCGTGAGCGTCGTCACCGGGCCATCAGTCTGGATCGTGAAATAGTTCCCCACCGGCGGGCGTTCGACCAGGGCACTGCCGCCGAACGTATCACCCGACGTGAGCGTCGTCTGTACCTTGCCCTCTTTGAGAACGTTTACGCGACCTGACTGAATCAGATAGAAATGTTCGGGGACGTCGCCCGCGTTGAGGATCACTTCGTTATCGGCGAACTCCCGCGTCTGAAACTTGTCGACTAAGTCCCGCAATTGCGGCGGCTTGAGCTGCGTACCGAGTTGGCCGACCATCTTGACAAAATTCCACAACTGCAGCCGGTCCGCGTAGCGTTCAAAGTACTGCCGCAGATCGCCGTTTTGTTTCAGCAGACCGTCCACCGCCTCGGCGGGGATGCCGATCAATGTGCTGTCGGCGGCCGAGCGGATCGTGGCGTTCCGTGGCGCCTTGCTGACGAGCGACATCTCACCGAAGTGATCGCCGTCGAACAGCGTGTTCAGGGGAATTTCATCGCCGTTCTCTTCGTGCAGCACGCGGACCTTGCCGGAGTAGACGACGTACATCCGGTCCCCCTGGTCCCCTTGGCGAAACACCACCTGACCAAGCTTATAGTGCCGAATGTCGGCTTGGTCGCGGACAGCGGCGAGTTCTTCATCCGACAGCAATGAAAAGCAACTGCAGTTACGCAGGCAGGATTCCAATTGATCAACGTTCATTCCGTTTTCCTAACCGACGAGCCGGAGGGTGCATCACTGGGGGCGTTCAAACGACGGGGCGAAACGGCCAGTGTAAACCGCCCGCATGGCAACTTCGACCATTATCTCCAAAAGTTTTGGACCGGCCGACTTCTTCTGAAACGCTGGACCGGAATCGCCCCTGCGGTTAGGCTAATATTTTGGTCCAATTCCCCAACCCAGGAGCAACGATTGTGCACCACAGTTCTCATTCACGCCGCGACTTTCTGAAAACCTCTGCCTCAGCTGCCGGGTTGTGCCTGACGGTACCCTACATTTGGACCAGCAACGTCTTCGCCGCGGACGGTCCGAACGAGCGGCTGACGGTGGCGGCGATCGGCGTCGGCGGTCGAGGCTCGGGAATCGGACGCCAGGCGGCCGATTTGGGGAATCTGGTCGCCTGCTGCGACGTGGACAGCCAGCGCGCGGGAAAATTCGCGGAATCGATTGAGGGTGAATGTGAAATCTACGGCGACTACCGCACGCTGCTGGAACGTGGTGACGTCGACGCGGTGACAATCGGGACACCCGATCATTGGCACGTGAAGATCGCCATCGACGCCATGCGGGCGGGGAAAGACGTCTACTGCGAAAAGCCCCTCACGCTCACGATTGATGAAGGCAAGAAGATCTGCCGCGTCGTGAAGGAGACCGGCAAAGTCTTTCAGGTCGGCACGCAACAGCGCAGCGAATACGGGCAACGTTTTCTCAAGGCCGTGGCGATCGCCCGCAGCGGACGATTGGGCGACAAACTGCACGCCCTGTCCTCGGTCGGCCCGGCCGAAAGCGGGGGACCGTTTACCGAAGAAGAACCACCCGCCCATTTGAACTGGGAGATGTGGCTGGGACAGGCCCCGATGACCGGCTATATCAAGCAGCGGACGCACCACGATTTTCGTTGGTGGCAGGAATACTCCGGCGGGCAGGTTACCGACTGGGGCGTGCATCACACCGACATCGCCCTGTGGGCGCTGGGCCAAGAAGAGACCGGCCCGACCAAGATTTCCGGAACGGGCACTTTCAACCAGGAAAGGAACTGTTACAACGTCGCCACCACGTTTGACTGCACGATGGATTTTGCCGGCGGACATCAGATTCAACTCACCAGCGGCGGCAACGAATTGATTATCTCCGGCGACAAAGGCCGCATCCGCGTCAACCGCGAAGGCCTGACCGGCAAACCGGTCGAAGAGATTGCCGCCAGCCCGGAACAAACCGACTGGCTCAACGGCGAGGTCGAAAAGCTGTACCGCAACATGCGGATGGGCGGGCACATGCAGAACTTCTTCGACTGTGTCAAAAGCCGGGAGTTGCCCATCTCCGACGTGTACACGCACCACCGCTCAGTGAGCGCTTGCCATTTGGCGAACATCGCCATGATCCTGGGCCGCGAGTTGACGTGGGACCCTCAGAACGAAGATTTCATCGACGACGCTGAAGCCACAGCCATGCTCAGCCGCGAACAACGCAAACCCTACACAATCGATGCCTAATGCGCAACGCACGTTTTTAGGGTGCGGCGTAAATCACTTTCCGACACAGGACGAAAGCTTCCAATCCCGAACTACGGAATGCATAAGATGCACTCCGCCGAACTTCGCTGTCGTGGTCGACCATGCTCCGGAGGAATCGGCCAGTGAACCGGTCGTCGACAAAACCGCAAGCTGCCGCTGCCGAGATCGTTTGTCCGATGTGCGGCACCATTTCGCCGGACACTGCTCACAATTGCCCGAATTGTGGCGAGAATCTCGTCACGTTTGGCAACGATTTGTGGCGTCAGGGAGACGAATTTTTGGTCATGCACAAGTCAGCGGAACTCCCATTTCGATGCGTGAAGAGCAATCAACCCTGCACCCGCAAAATCACCTGCCGTCTCACCTGGAATCCTCCTGTATTGAGTCATCCGGGGTGGATTTTTCCGAAGGTCGTGGGCTTGATGATGCCCTACGTAATCGCCGTCGGCATTCTGCGAAAGACGGCAACGATCCGCGTTGGACTGAGCAACGAGTGGATTGCACGACGGCGAATGGCAATCATCATCGGCTGGGTCGTCGTGCTGTCGGCGGTTTCATTGTTCGTCGCCGCTGTCATCACGGCCGTCCCCCAGCTGCAGGGGCTGGCCGCCCTCCTCATGCCTCTCCTGATCCCTGCTGGGTGTGCCATCGGCATTGAGGGAGCGCGAATTGTGAAAGTCGAAAAATTTGAAGGCGATTACGTCTGGCTCAATGGCTGCGACGCTGCCTTTCTCGCCGGGTTGCCCGAATGGCCCGGCGAGGCGCCGTAGCGAATCCCGTCTCGCACGCCTTTTGATACGGGGCGAAAGACAATATATTGCGAAATTACCGAGTGCATGGATCGAGCATGCCTTGGAGGATCGTCTGTTTTAGTTGCCCGCAGCCGACAGCAAGCCCGATGAATACTGAATGCCCCCACTGCCTCGCGCGCGTAAACATCGGTACCGATGGCAGATGCCCCGTCTGCCGCCATGCGGTCGCCGTTGCCTGGGCCGAGGATCCCGTCGAAGCGTTTTTTGAGCCGGTCGACGAAGTGATCTGCCCGATGTGCGGGACCGTCTCTCCGTCCCGCGCGCAGGCTTGCCCAAACTGCGGTGAGGAATTCATTGCGGTCGGCGTCGATTTGTGGCAGCAGGGGAACTCCGTATTGATCATGCACAAAAATGCCGAGCTTCCGCTGCGGTGTGTGAAAAGCAACCAACCCTGCAACCGCCAACTCAAACGCAGCCTTTCCTGGCACCACCCGGCATGGTATCTGCTAATCATTGTTTGCGGGCTGGTTCCGTACATAATTGCCGCACTGATTGTGCGGAAGACGGCCACGATTCACGTCGGTTTGAGCGAAGAATGGTTCGCCCGACGGCGCTCGGCGATGGTCACGGGCTGGGGTTGCGCGTTATTTGGGATTGCCATGCTCATCGCGGGGTTTGCCACGCTGGACACGGGGGAGGTTGCTGCGGCTACGCTGATCATCGGCGGAATCGGCCTGCTGCTGTTCGGTATGATCTTTGGCTTGGTGCGGTCGCGCATCGTGGAGGTCAAGAAGTTCGAAGGCGACTACATTTGGCTCAAAGGCTGCCACGCCGACTTCCTCGCCGCGTTGCCCGCATGGACCGGCGACATGCGGTAGACACTGTCAGCGCGGCTCATCCATCTCTGAAAGACATGAAGCGAAAACTCACATGGAGAACGCGCATCCCTCACGTCACTTTTCGCCGCTCGTCGAACGTGCCCTGCGCGTGGCGGCGCGGTTTCATCGCCAGCAGTCCCGCAAGGCGTCGGATCTACCGTATATTACACACCCTGCCGGGGTCGCGCTGGTCTTGCTGAGCGCGGGTTTCCACGAGGAGCACGTTCTGGCGGCGGGGCTGCTGCATGATACACTGGAGGATACCGACTACACGCCGGAAGAACTGGCGGCCGATTTTCCGCCGGAGGTGGTCGAAATCGTGGCGGCGCTGTCGGAAGAAAAGCTCGATGATGCGGGCCGCAAGCGTCCCTGGCGGGATCGCAAACAGGACCACATTGCAGCCGTGGCCACCGCCGCCCCGGCGGCCCGCGCGGTGGTCTTGGCCGACAAGCTGCACAACCTGGGGACGATGCTCTTCGACCTCAATGAAGGGCACGACATCTGGGAGCGGTTCAACGCCCCGGCCGCCGACGTCCTGTGGTATCAACGCACGATGGTCGACACAGCCGCCGGCGTCGACGATCCCCGGATTGGCGCACTCGCCGCGGAATGCCGCGCAATCATCGACAAATTGGCCGAGTCGGTCCCCGCGGACAATTGAAGCGACCGCCTAAGATTATTGACCGTTGCTCGACGCGGCCGTTCGCGTCCGCAAGTTACCGCTGCGGTAGGCCGTGGCGATCGCCTTGGGGACTTCGGCTTCGGCCAGGACCACCTTGGCACGGTTTTCCTGCGTAAGGGCTTTCATTTCCTGCTCGGTGGCCACAGCTTGTGCCCGGCGTTCTTCGGCGCGGGCACGGGCGACGCGGACGTCCGCCTCGGCTTGGTCCGCCTGCAACCGGGCGCCGACGTTTTCCCCCACGTCCACGTCGGCGATGTCGATCGACACGATTTCGTAGGCGGTCTGCGAATCCAAACTCCGGTCCAACACCGCTTTGGCAATCAACATCGGATTGGCCAAGACGTCCTTGTGGCTGTCGCAGGAACCGATCGCCGAAACGATCCCTTCACCCACCCGGGCGATCACCGTCTCTTCGGTGGCTCCCCCGACAAGTTGCGCCAGGTTGGTGCGGACGGTCACCCGCGCGCGGGCCTTGAGTTGAATTCCGTCCTTGGCCACGCCGTCGAGCGTCGTGCGGCCCGAACCGCGGCGGGGGTCGGGACAGTCGATGACCTTAGGATCGACCGACGTCTGCACGGCGTCGAGCACGTTCCGGCCAGCCAAGTCGATGGCCGCGGCTGTGTCCCAATTCAAATCGATCTTGGCCCGGTGCGCGACGATCAAGGATTGGATCACGCGGCGGACGTTCCCTTGCGCCAGGTAATGGGCCGACAACGCGCGGGTATCGATCGCGGGCAGCCCCGATTGCACGGCCATGATCTTGGCTTCGACAATCGTCTGGGCGTTGACTTTCTGCAGCGACATGCCGATGAGCTGCAAGATGCCGATGCCGGTTCGCGTCACGAACGCCCGCAGCCAGATGTTGAAATATTTAATCCCCACGAACGCGGCGATCAAAAACAGCAATCCTCCCACGAGGAAAATCGCCACCATCACCAAATATTGCGGGTCCATTTTTCGCGTCTCCGTCGTACCTGAATACCGGCGGTCCTCGAATCGACCGACCGCCGACGGTGATAACAACTTACGTGATTACTATCCGATTTGCAATTCCATAGGACGGCCCCGGGCGGGCCTGCTCTATAGCCCGGTGTCCATCGTCGACGCGGCCAATTCCCGGGTCGGAGCGTGGCCGTCGGTTCTCTGGTCCTTGCGCTGCTTTCTCCGGACAAAGAAACCTACGAGATCCATATAAACCATATTCAGCGACGGCACGATCACCAGCGTCAATCCCGTGGCAAACGCCAGCCCGAACGTGAGCGTCACCGCCAGCGGAATCAGGAATTTCGCCTGGAAACTAGTTTCGAACATCAACGGCATCAGACCGCAGACTGTGGTCAATGTCGTCAATAGGATCGCCCGCAGCCGCAATTTCGCGCCGGCGACGTTGGCCTCAAACGGCGTCAGCCCCTGATTGACGCGATGATTGATAAAATCCACCAGAACCAGTGAGTCGTTCACCACGATTCCGGTCAATGCCACGCAACCGATGAAGCTTAAAATCGTGAGCGGATTGCCGGTCACCCAATGCCCCACGATGGCTCCCAGAAAGCCGAATGGAATGGCCGCCATCACGACCAGCGGCTGCAAGTATGCCCGGAACAGACCGGCGAGCATCATGTAGATCAACAACATCGCCACCAGTGCCCCGATCCACAGACTGCCCATCGCCTTGGCAAATTCTTCCCCTTTACCCAATTCCTCCAGCCGGACCAACGGATGATCTTCGCGGATATCCGTGGCGAACCAATTCCGGACGTCCGCCATGATGTCCCGCGAATTGCCGCGGTCCTCGTTGAGCTGGCCGATTACCGAAATGGAACGGGTCTGTTGGCTGCGGTGGATCGACGTGAAGCTTTCCCCTTCGGTCAGTCGCGCGACTTCGTTCACCGGCACCCAGCCCCGTTCCCCGCTGGACGCGGGCGTGGGAATCCACATCGATTCAAGATTGTAGATATTGAATCGGAACGCTTTGGGATAACGGACCATGATCTTGACGTCTTCCCGGTTGCGGGTAATGCGGCGAACCTCGCGCCCATAGAATGCGCTCCGCACATGGCCGCCCAACAGCGTCTCTTGAATGCCCGTCGGGCGCCCCGCTTCGCGCATCTCCACGCGGATCTCTCGCTTGCCGCGGTCATGGTTGTCGTCCAATCCATAGACGCCGTCGTAGGTCGCCAAGCGGTCCTTGAGCTTCTTGGCGACCTCTTTCAGTTCCTCAAAATT
Organism: uncultured Planctomycetaceae bacterium; assembly: GCA_937952455.1. Lineage (GTDB taxonomy): Bacteria > Planctomycetota > Planctomycetia > Planctomycetales > Planctomycetaceae > Symmachiella. The sequence continues at coordinate 6,975 of CALFYU010000050.1, read as the reverse complement.
CTCACCGGCGACGCGCAGTTCGATGTCTTTGCCGCCCGGCCCGCCGGCCATCGCTTCCCACGTCACGGCGTTCACGCCCGACAGCTTGTCGGATACGCCCCGCAATTCCTCGAGAATCACGTCGCTCGAACGGTCGCGCTGGTCGGCCGGCTTCAGCTCGATAATCAATTGCGCCAGATGCGGCTGGCTGAAATCCCCCACGGCGCCGGCTCCGGTGAAGTCGATCTGCAGCGCCACAAACGACTGCACGTTGACAACCTCCGGCAGCGACACCGCATACCTCGTCAATTCGTTCAGCCGCTTTTTCGTCGTGGCTGCGGGGGTCCCCACCGGCATCTCCAGACCGGCAATCAGCGTTTCGCTATCCACATCCTGTACCATTACAATTTCCACGATCCCGCCGGCGATGAATCCAAACGAGGCAATGACCATCGCCAGCGCCGCCGTGAGCGTCACGTAACGCCAGCGCAGCGTAAAACGCAGCAATCGATCGTAGGCGCCGTTGATCACCCACTTGATCATCCGTTCCTGCGCGGCACTGAGTCGTTCCAAGAACCCACGCACCAAACCAATTTTGCCGCGGCTTTTGAGTTCGGCGTCGCTGCGGTGCGGGGGGATATGCGCCAGGTGTGCAGGCAGAATCACGAGTGCTTCGCAAAGCGATACGCTGAGCGCACAGAGGACCACCATCGGCAACACGCTCATAAAATCGCCGATCTGCCCTTTGACGAACAACAGCGGGGCAAACGCGCCGATCGTCGTCAAAATGGCTACCGTTACCGGCCACATCACTTCTTCAGCGCCGACGATCGCCGCGCGGCGGGGCGGCATCCCTTCTTCAACGTGGCGATAGATATTCTCGCCGATCACGATCGCGTCGTCGACGATGATTCCCAGCACGATGATCAGCCCCATCATGCTCACCAGATTCAGCGTCTCGCCGAAGGCCCACATCATAATGAAGGTGCCCATGAACGAAATCGGCAACCCGACCGCCGCCCAAAACGCCACCCGCCAATTCAGGAACAACACCAGCGACAGCAGCACCAACAGCAAACCGGACTTGCCGTTGCGGGTCATTAGGTCCAAACGCCCCTCCACGAACCGTGCCAGATCGCTGTGCAGGCCGAGTTGAAAATCGCCGTCGAGCGGATCGGCGGCGCTCGTCTCATAGATTTCTCGCAAATCGGGGCGGCCCATCGCCTTGTCCATCCCCAATTCCAACGACGACCCCAACAGCGCCAGCGGCTTCCAGTACCACGGTTCGGCGTACGCCTTGCGGAACCCATAGGGGTCATAGTCGGGCTGGTGTTGTTTGCCGGCGACGTAGGCTTTGACCATCCGCGCGATCTGAATCGCGTCCTGGTCGGCCGTTTTGAAGACGATGCAACTGGCCGACGGCTTGCCGTTGAAGTAACACTCCAAATCGGACTCGATGAACTCATCGATCACCACCGCCACGTCGGAGAGCAGGATCTTGCGGCCGTCGGGCGTACTCCGCACAACGATATCCAGCAGTTCGTCCCCCTCCTGCTCCTCGCCGAGGGTCCGCAACGTCAGCAGCGTGCGGTTGCTTTCTAACTCGCCGCCCGAGACGTCGCGATTGGTTTGCCGGATCGCTTCGGCCACTTCGTCGAACGTGATGTTATATTGCCGCAGCCGCTCGGGACGAATCTCGACGCTGATCTCGTCTTCGCGCGTGCCGGAGATTTGGACGTCGCTCACTCCCGGCAGCAACAACAGGTCGTCGCGCAGCTTGCGGGCTTCCCGCTTGAGAAGTTTTTCGCCCCCTTCGCCGAAGATGGCGACGCTGATCACCGGCAGCTTCGGCTCCATCTTGCGGACGACGGTCTTCTCGGCATCCTCCGGCAGGTCCTGAATGGCGTCGACTTCGACTTTGATTTCCTGCAAAACGCGGTCGACATCTTTGACCTCGTTGTAGAGCGTAATCGACGTCGTCGATAAACTTTCCGAGACGGTCGACTCGACCTTCTCGACGCCGTCGATATCGCGGACTGCTTCTTCGACCTTGATCGTGATCGCCCGCTCGATCTCCTCCGGCTGCACACCGGGATGCACCGTGCTGATCAACAGTTTGTTCGGACGCGATTCGGGAAACATCTCGCGGGTCAATGTCACCGCAAAAACACCGCCGGCCACCAGCACCACGACCATGATCATATTGACCAGGACGGGGTTTTCGACGCTGAAACGGGGAATGGACATGACGGGGAAACGCGCCTCATTCGCAAGATGGGTTCGTCGACGGTCGCGCGTCTGGCCGATTGTCATTAGCCGTTCCGCGACTGCGCACGGCCTATTATAGACGGCTCCCCGGACCTGCAACATTTCTTCTGATCGGCATATCTGCAAATTTCCAGAAATGGGAAGGCTCGCCGGCGGTACACTCCGGGCCGTAAATCGGCCAAGCTTGACAGACGGCGGTCAACGCCGAAGATGTGCGCTGGCGCAACAACTCTTGATTCTCTCTATTCGGCCGCTGACCGGCGCATGCAACGGTTTTTAACAATCCTTCTGGTACTCCTCCTTTGCGGAGCGGCGTGGCTGTCGTTCGACGCGTGGTGGACGCCGCTCGACGTCCGAGAGCAACTCGCGGCGACCGCTGCGACCGACGGCCCGTTTGCGGCCGCGGAAGCCGCCGGATTCGCTGAAGCACTATGGGGTACCTTGCGATTAGCGGCTCCGCTGGCTTTTGTTGTTGCGTCGATTGCGTTTCTTCAACGGCGGCGGTTGGCACCGTTTCTAACGTCCGCCGGTCGCGGTTTGTTGCAGGCGACAACGACAGATCAATCGGCCGGCGGCGCGCGCCTCACCTGGCTAGTGCGCGGCTTCGTCGCGGTGTGGGCGGCGATCGCCGTCACACAATTTGGCGAATCAGTCGTGCAACGCATGCGGGATTGGTATGCCTACCGGCTGTATGCAGGAGAGACGTCGCTCCCCAACATCAGCGAGACCAACCGCCAAGTCATCCGCTACGTCAAATCGGCAACCCCCGAGGATGCCCGCATTCTGGTCCTCAGCGACCAGAAGCTTTCATTTCTTTCCTATTATTTGTTGCCGCGACGGCTGTATCACCCGCTCCATCCCGACAGCGAGTTTGTGATTCCGCTCGCGCACGGCCAACGTCAATTGGCCGCCTACACCCGCGACGATCTCGATCCCCAATACCTCGCCCAACTGAAACCGGACTACGTGTTGGAATACTTCGAAGGCGAGACGTACGTCGATTCCGCCCGCGTGCCTGAGGATTCTGATTGGCTGCGGTTTCTCGGCCACGGACAAATCCCCGGTGAGCGGCCCCAAATTCTCGTCGTCCTGCGTCCCTACCCACCGGAGGGGACGCCATGATCGCTTACGGTTTACTCATATTCGGCCTGATCGGCCAATGGCTGTTCGGGGCGGCGCTGGCGACGGTAATTCTCGGCCGCCGGATTTGGACACGGGCTCCGCAAGGCGGTTGGTTCACCGGCCGTGCCGAGTTGATCGGCTTGGGGTTTGTTCTGGGAATCGCCGGAACGAGTTATGGGCAGTTTTTATGGGGACTCACCGGCGGCCGTTTGATTCGGACCACCAGTATCGGGTGGGCCGTGTTGGGATGCATCGCCGGCTTCGCGGCCTGTATTTTCGGACGCTCAACTCGTCCTACCCCGCTCCCGGCCGACGACCAGGCGGCCTGGACCCGCTTTGCGGCGGCAACGATTGTCGTCGTGTTCGCCTGTGTCATGCTGCAGACATTATTAACCCCCCAACGGCTGTGGGACGAGCGGGCGATCTTCGGCCTGAAGTCGATTGTGTTGTTCGAAGACCGGCAACTGCAAAGCCCCGACTTGCTACACCCCGATTTCGTGCAGTACCACCCCCGCTATCCGCTCTTGATCCCGCTGGCGGAGCAACATATCTATGCCCTACTCGGCCGGGCGAACGACCGCTGGGCCAAGGTGTTGTTTCCGTTGATGTATCTGGGAATGGTGCTGACATTCGCCGGCGTGCTCTCGCGGCATCTGCGCCCCGCTGCCGCCTGGTTGTGGACGCTCGTGCTGGCGACAATCCCCATGCTGACGTTCGACGACTACGGCTTTCTCGGCGGGCAAGCCGACGCCCCGGTCGGCTGTTATCACGGGCTAAGCCTGCTTTATCTGTGGAGTTGGCTGCGCACGCGGCGGAAACAGCAACACGGCGACACGCGGTCCCTGGTCCTCGCCGCATTCCTGGCAGCCATGACGTTATTCGTCAAAGACGAAGGCCTCGCGCTGGCGCTGATCGACGGAAGTCTGTTGTGCCTGTTGGTCTTGGTAACGTCCGTGAGATCGGGTGGCGGCAAGACGGCCGTGACGTCCACAATTCTCTGGCCGGGATTGTTTGCCGCGACGGTGTTATTGATCGCCGCTCCCTGGTTTTACTATCGCGGTCGCCTGCCGCAGACCACCGAGATGAATTACAGCGGACGGTTGAATCTAACAACGCTTGCTGAAGGCATGAGCACGCTGGCTTGGTCGGTCCCGCACATGTTGGGGCGGATGTTTCTGTACGTGCGGCTGACCGGATTGCAGTGGTGGGGGGTCGTTCTCGCCGCGATATCTCGCCCCCGCCGCGCGCTCCGCCCGGAGCAGTTGTTGTTGCTGGGTGACATGCTGGGGGCCTTGGCCGCCTTACTCATCGTCGGCATGATTGCCCCTACGCCGGTCGAAGAGCACCTCGGCGGCTCCAGCCACCGCTTCCTCATGCAACTTGCCCCGGCCGCCGTGCTGTTCATCGCCGGACAATGGAGCGGCGATGACGAAGGGTAGACAGCAGGCAGGAAGGAGTGGCCGCTGGTCAGTGGCGTCGGCCCGTGACGGTCGGACAACTTGGGACCGCCACCCCTAAAGCCTAAGGACTAAAGCCTACCGCCTTTTCCCTCAAGCCTATCCCCTCAAGCCTCAGGCCTGTTTGGGGAGACCTTCGGTCAGCCCGTGTGCGGGGTCAGGAGACCCGCGCACAACCTTATGAAAGACCCGCGCACAGCGTTGTGAGAAACCCCGCGCACAACGTTCCGAGAGACCCGGACACGGTGGCGGATTCCCGAACCTTGCGACCGGTTTGGCAATCCTCTATCTTGGGACGATTCTTGAGGGTTTGCTTCGATCGGCGGCCGCCGGTCGTTTTCTGGGCGTTTTGTCAAAGGACACGTTCCCTTGTTACGGACTCATACCTGCGGCGAATTGCGCGCAGCTGACGCGGAAAAGACAGTCACACTCTGTGGTTGGGTCGACACCTGGCGCGACTTCGGCGGATTGGTCTTCTTGGACCTGCGGGACCGGTACGGCATCACCCAGGTCACCGTCAACCCCGAACACGACGTTGAAATGCACAAATTGGCCCGCACGCTGCGGAATGAAGACGTGATTCAAGTAACCGGTGTCGTCGCCATGCGACCCGCCGATATGGTCAATCCCAAGCTGGAGACTGGGGAAATCGACCTCAAGGCGCGGGAATTGACGCTGCTCAACCGCAGCAAGACGCCGCCGTTTGAGCCGGGAACCAACGATCCGCCGGGCGAAGAACACCGGTTGAAGTACCGTTTTATCGACCTCCGCCGCAAGCAATTGCAGGAGGCAATGATCCTACGGCACCGGTTTACGAAGATCGTCCGCGACTACTTCGACGAACACGGTTTTCTGGACATTGAGACTCCGATTTTGGGCCGCAGCACTCCCGAAGGAGCGCGGGACTATCTCGTCCCCAGCCGCGTGCATCCAGGGTGCTTTTACGCGTTGCCGCAATCGCCGCAGATTTACAAGCAAATTCTGATGGTTGCCGGCTTCGACCGGTATATGCAAATCGCCCGCTGCTTTCGCGACGAAGACCTCCGTGCCGACCGGCAACCGGAGTTTACGCAAATCGACGTCGAAATGGCGTTCGTGACCCGCGACGACATTCTGGACCTGGTCGACGGACTGATTCGCTATGTCATGCAGGAACTGCGCAGCGAGACAGTCGAAGAAATCCCCCGCCTCGACTATGCCGACGTGATGGAACGTTACGGCAGCGACAAGCCGGACCTGCGGTTCGGGATGGAGTTGGTGGACATCGGCGAGATTGCTGCGGGCTGCGGATTCGGCGTCTTTCAGAAAACGATCGAGTCGGGCGGCCGCGTGCGGGGGTTGAACGCAGCAGGGGCGGCGGAAAAATATAGCCGCAAGATGATCGACGAATTGACCGCTTATGTGGGCGACTATCGCGCCAAAGGACTGGCTTTCTTCCGCGTCCAAGAGGGTAAACTCGATTCGCCGATCGCGAAATTCTTCTCCGACGATGAGCAAAAAGCAATCATCGAAATCATGAACGCCCAACCGGGCGACCTGTTGTTTTTTGTCGCCGACAAGGCGGAAGTCACGTCGGCAGCCCTGGCGGCGCTCCGCAGCCGTCTGGGCAAAGAGTTGAAGCTCTACGATCCGAGCCAAATGCATTTCAGTTGGGTGCTCGATTTTCCGCTGGTCTCCTTCAACCCGGACGAAGGGCGTTGGGATGCGGAGCACCATCCGTTTTGCAATCCGGTGGCCGAAGACGTTGCGTACTTCGAAACGGACCCGGGCAAGATTCGCGCCGAGTCGTACGACTTGGTGATCAACGGCTATGAATCGGCCAGCGGCAGCGTTCGTATCCACGACCCGGCCGTCCAACAGAAGATTTTTGACTTGCTGGGGATCAATGCCGAAGAAGCAGAGGCCCGCTTTGGGTTCTTGCTAGAAGCGCTGCGTTATGGTGCCCCGCCGCACGCGGGGCTGGCGCTCGGCTTGGACCGCTGGGTGATGTTGCTCTTGGGATATGAAAACATCCGCGACGTCATCGCATTTCCCAAGACGCAAAAAGCCTCGGACTTGCTCAGCGGCGCTCCGGCCCCCGTCGACGACCGCCAACTGCGCGATCTGAGCATCAAAACCGATCTGTAAGCCGAACGAATGACTTGGCGAT
>CALFYU010000049.1 GCA_937952455.1 uncultured Planctomycetaceae bacterium | reverse complement strand
ACTGGCAAAGCCAGTGGCACCCACGATGACCACACACGCGCAAATTGGAGTCGTTTCCTATGGGGCAGTTGGACTTGTTTTTTGGCGGTGGGAGTCCCTCCTCGGTGGAGGTGTTGAGCGATCGCATCTGGAAAACGCCTGAGGCGAAGTTTCACGGCGTCGGTCAGCAGATCCAGGAATGCGTCGATTCCGCCGGCTTCCTGTTGGTCGCCCATTTCGACGACACGTTCGATCAATTGTCGGCGATCGCGAGGGATCACCCCGGCGACCCGCCGGTGCAGGCCACGTTTGCCGACGACCTCTCCACCGACATCGCCATCCGCTGGCGCGTGGAACAGACCGACAAGCTGGACGTGATCGTCGCCGAACGGCATCCGCTACTGTCCGTCGATGATGAGCTGATGAAATTCGCCGAAGAATTACCCTGCCAGTGCCGCGTGACCTACCATCACTCGCTCAAGGACCCGCTGATCAAACGTTTCGCCGGCCAATGGGTCGAGCAGATTTTGGAGCAATTGGGTTTCAACGACGACGAAGCGATGGAAAGCTCAATGGTGAGCAAACGAATTCGCGCTGCTCAAAAGAAGATCGAAGCCTCCGCCTTCGGAAACCGCCGCGCCGCCTCGGCTGCCGAATGGTTCGAGACGAACATGCCGGGGTAATTGAAATCGTACATTATCGAATTCGCGCCGCGCGCATGAACACGGATTCACTTCGGACGCAGACGCAGACACAGACACATGTTGAACATAGCAGACCTCGCGCCACTCCCCATCACCGGCCGCAAAACCATCCCCGAGGACTACCTCGACGAGATGGGCCACATGAACGTGATGTGTCTTTGATTTTCACATTTATTCACTCAATCGACACAGTAGAATTTGCTCGTCTCGTAGGGTTCGCTTGTGCCATGGAAAACTGAAAATGAAGCCTAATCCAAATTTTGACCATGCCTTTGCGATTTTGCGGTTGGACTCCTCCCATGATCCGTCAATGAAATGGGTCGACATATTGGCTGACCATGGCAGACTCTATTCCCACCTAGTCACAGTCAAAAAGGTTGTCTGGGAAGCAGAAGAGGCTGAATCCGAAGTGGCGAGGTTGAATCAGCTGAATAGCGAAACCGGTTGTGTATACTTTCACCAAGTTACAAGAGTTCAGCGTCGAGCAAACAAATCAAACGGCTGATGGAAAAGTCAATTAAAATACCGAGACGTGTGAACGGCAAGAGGGCTGATCTTGGATTGTTTGCGACATAGCTCAATTCTTCCCGCAATCACACGAGCGGTATTCGTTGGGCCTCCTCAGTAGAAAAGTAAAAATTGCCGCAAGGGATACCCAATCGCTTTGATCACAGTAGACGATCTTAACCCGCTCCCGATCACCGGCCGCAAGACCATCCCCGAAAACTATCTCGACGAGATGGGCCACATGAACGTCATGTGGTACACGCATCTGTTCAGCAATGCCACCGGCGAGATGTTTCAACTGTTCGGTTTTACCGACGACTATTGCATTCGGACCAGTACCGGCGCGTTTGCGTTGGAGTGCCACCTACGGTATCTGGCCGAAGTGCACGTGGGTAAAACCGTGCGGGTTCACAGCCGGCTGATCGGCCGCTCAGAAAAACGCTGGCATTTCATGCATTTTATGGTGAACGAAGAGGACGGTCGTATCGCCGCCACGGCGGAATTTATCGGGGCACACATCGACATGAAAATCCGCCGCACCTCCCCCATCCCGCCGGTGATCGCCGACGCCTTCGACGCCGTGCTGCACAAACACGACCAACTTGATTGGGATCCCCCCTTGTGTGGTATCATGCAGCCTTGATCAGGGCGCCGCCGTTCAGCACGAAAAAAGCCTCGCGCAGAGACGCAAAGACGCAGAGAAGGGGGGGCAAGGCTGCTTTTTTCGTTGCGACCGTTGCGCCGTTGCGTGAGGTTTTTCAGTCGGTCCGAGTCGCGCCCCGCCGCTTTTTTGACCAAGTATTGATTTTTCGCCGAGAACCCCGAAGATTGCCTGCATGGAACACAACGACGAGACAACGACCGCCGGGACACTCGGGTCGAAGATTGAGTACGGCAAGTTCTTGGACTGCGTGCACTGCGGCTTGTGCACGGCCGCCTGCCCGACTTATCTGGAAACAGGCGACGAGAATAAGAGCCCCCGCGGCCGGATCTATTTGATGCGGGCCATCACCGACGGCCGTTTGGAGTTGACCGAAGAAGTCCGCGACAGCCTTGATACCTGCCTCGATTGCCGTGCGTGCGAAACGGCCTGTCCCTCGGGTGTGCAATACGGCCGCTTGATCGAGCCGTTTCGCATGGACATGGAACAACGCGACGCCGCCACAGGCAACGACCCGGCGCAGTCCTGGTTCCACAAATACGTGCTGCATGGCCTGTTGCCCGATCGCGGCAAGACCCGCACAGCTCTGCTGCCCGCGCGGATGATGCAGGCGCTGCGGCTCGATTCGGCGATAGAGGCGGTGGGGCTGACCAAACTGCTGCCGGGCAAGATGCAGCGGATGTTCAAACAATTGCCGAAACTGCAATCGAACGTGCCCGCCCTGCCGGAACACCTGCCGGCCATCGGGGCCACACGGGCCAAAGTCGGGCTGTTTCTCGGCTGCGTCGCCGATGCCATGTTCCGGCAGACGCATTGGGCAACTGCCCGAGTCCTGCAACAGAACGGTTGCGAGGTCTTCGTCCCCCAGAATCAGGCCTGCTGCGGCGCGATGCATTATCACAGCGGGGCAGGGGGGCCGGCAATGGAGTTGGCGTCGCAAAACGCCGCCGCCTTCGACCTGGATCAACTCGACGCGGTCATTGTGAATGTCGCCGGCTGCGGAGCCATGCTCAAGGAATACCCCGAAATCGCCCATGAGGTGGCGCCTGAGGATCATCGTCTGCAAGAGACACTCCAGCCGCTGACCGCCAAAATTAAGGACGTCTCGGAGTTCCTCGTCGAACTGGGGCCGATTGCCCCGCAAGGCGAGATTCGATTGCGGGCGACGTACCACGATGCCTGCCACCTCTGCCACGCCCAGCAAATCCGCGTACAGCCCCGCGACCTATTGAAACTGATCCCCGGTTTGGAATTGGTGCCGCTGCCCGAGTCGGAAATCTGTTGCGGCGCCGCCGGGAGTTACAACCTGACCGAGCCGGAGATGTCCGACCGCTTGGCCAAGCGCAAATACCGCAATATCATGTCCACCGAGCCGCAGGCAGTGATCACCGGCAACGCCGGCTGTTTGCTGCAGATTCAATCCGAAATGCGGCATGCCGGAAAGAAAATCCCCGTGATGCATCCAATGGACCTGTTGGACTGCAGTTATCGCGGTGTTGAGCCGCCCGGGTGAAAAAACAATCCGCGTTACCCCCCGGCGAAGCCGGGGGCTGATGGGAAATTGGGCATGCCGCTCCCAGCCCCCGGCTCCGCCGGGGAGTCGCCCACCAAACCGCACTCGATTCTTCCCAAACCCACCATAAACCATGCCCGTCCCACAAACTCCCATCAAAGCAGTCGTATTTGACTTTGACGGCTTGATGTTCAACACCGAAGACATTTTCGAAGCCGCAGGGCGTGAATTGCTCCAGCGGCGCGGTTTGGAGCTGACGCCGCAATTGTTGAGCCTGATGATGGGCCGCCGTCCGATGGAGGCGTTTCAGTTCATGGTCGACATGCACGGCATGACCGAGCCGATTCCGGATCTGCTGGAAGAGGCCCGGTTGATTTTCTTCGACCTGATCCCCGACATGCTGCAGCCGATGCCCGGCCTGCATGAACTGCTGGACCACATCGAATCCCGCCGGTTGCCCAAAGGGGTGGCGACATCGTCCACGCGGAGTTATCTGGAAGATTTGCTCTCGCGGCACGAACTGCTGGACCGCTTTCACGTGACGCTGACTGCCGAAGACGTGACGCACGGCAAGCCGCATCCCGAGATTTATCTGGCGGCCGCCCAGCGACTCGGTATCCAACCGGGCGAGATGCTCGTTTTGGAGGATTCCGAGGCGGGCACGAATGCCGCCGCGGCTGCCGAGGCGGTGATCGTCTCCGTGCCGCACCAGCACAGCCGTGGACACGATTTCAGCCGCGCGCACTACGTTGCCGAGCGGTTAGACGATCCGTGGGTCCTAGAGCGGCTGGGGATCGCTTTGACGCGATAATCTGCGATTCGACCGGCAAAACCCGCGAATCTTGTTTGCCTGCGGCAAATGCCCTATCCTACGCTTCGTTAAAGTCTACAATTGTGCACGTCGCACGTTTGAACCCGTATTATTGCGTCACGTCAGGAGAAACACATGTCGACCGCCGCGGCACTCCCCTACAAAGTAGCGGATATGGATTTGGCCGATTGGGGCCGTAAGGAAATCGAACTCGCTGAAAACGAAATGCCCGGCTTGATGGCACTACGGGAAAAATACGGCCCCGACCAACCGCTCAAGGGGGCACGGATCGCCGGCTGTCTGCACATGACGATTCAGACCGCCGTGCTGATCGAAACGCTGACCGCTCTCGGCGCCGAGGTCCGCTGGTCGAGCTGCAACATCTTCTCCACACAGGACCACGCCGCCGCCGCGATCGCCGCCACCGGTGTGCCAGTGTTTGCCTGGAAGGGGATGAACGAAGAGGAATTTGACTGGTGCATCGAGCAGACGATCTTTTGGCCCGATGGGCAGCCGCTGAATATGATCCTCGATGACGGCGGCGACCTGACCGCCATGGTGCTCAATCGTTTCCCGGAACTGGTCAAAGAGATTCGCGGCATCAGCGAGGAGACCACCACCGGCGTCCGCCGACTGGAGATCATGCAGGAACAGGGCAAGCTGCCGATTCCCGCGATCAACGTCAACGATTCGGTGACGAAAAGCAAGTTCGACAACCTCTACGGCTGCCGCGAATCGTTGGCCGACGGCATCAAGCGCGCGACCGACATCATGGTGGCCGGCAAGATCGTCGTCATCGCCGGCTACGGCGACGTCGGCAAGGGCTGCGCCGATGCGATGAAGGGATTGGGTGCGCGGGTGATCATCACCGAAATCGACCCGATCATCGCGCTGCAGGCGGCCATGGAAGGGTTTCAAGTCACGACCATGGAAGAAGCCGCCCCGCTGGGTGACATCTTCGTGACCACCACCGGTTGCTGCGACGTCATCTGCGGAGAACACTTGGACGCGATGAAGCACGAAGCGATCGTCTGCAACATCGGACACTTCGATTCGGAGATCCAAATCGCCTATCTCGAAGGCCGCGCCGACATCGAAGAAATCAACATCAAGCCGCAAGTCGACAAGTTCGTTTATCCCGACGGCAAAGCGATCATCGTGCTGGCCCGCGGCCGACTGGTGAACCTGGGCTGCGCAACCGGCCACCCCTCGTTCGTGATGTCCAACAGCTTCACCAACCAGGTGCTGGCCCAAATGGCACTGTGGGACAAAAACGCCAGTTTCAAAGTCGGCGTGCACATGCTTCCCAAAGAGCTCGACGAAGAGGTCGCCCGGCTGCACCTCGGCAAACTGGGCGTCAAGCTCACCAAGCTGACACAAGAACAGGCCGATTACCTCGGCGTCCCCGTCGAAGGGCCCTATAAGCCGGATTATTACCGGTATTGAGATAACCGACGCAAAGCGTATTCCTCAAGCCGTCCGCATAACTGGGCGCCAAAAGGGGCTTGTCCGCCAGTGCAAAATGTGTGACATCCAACAACACCCTGGCTTGTCCAGGAGCGGCACCTGACGCCGGGATTCGGTGAGCTTCAACGTTCGGGATGAACCGTATGGGCGACAACCAATCACCCAAACATCCGCTGTCGATGTTCACGTTGGCAGGACGTCTGCTCGTTCTCGCTACGCTGCTGATTCTTGGTGGGATATTCTTTTGGTTCGTTATGTTTGTGAAGGACGAGGTTGAACGTGGCACGATGCCTTCGGGGAGCTATCCAATCGCATTTTTGCTGATTCCGGGTGTGACTTTCGCTGGTTTATTCTTTGGTGTGTTATCACTCATCCTTGAGAAGCTGGGCGTTCAGATATGGAGTAAGTCAGATTCAGATGATGACAATCACGCCTGACTAGGGCGCTGCCACCAACGGTCGCCCCGCAGGACAGTCGGACGGTTCGGATAATTCTTCTGCGAATATCGAAACCGGCCCAACGTGCCCGTCGAAGGGCCCTATAAGCCGGATTATTACCGGTACTAAGCCGCTTATCTTGAATTGGCTTGGGGTACAGATTCCCCTCGCATTGCGACGATATCAATCGAGCCGTGACGGTGTTCCGCGTGACCCGTCGCGGCTCGATTTTTCTTGCGCGGCCCGGTGACGCGATTCAGGACCGTCGGCAATGCGGATTCTCTATGGCGCCTTTTCTCAAGGGAACGGGCATCTCTCAAAAGCATCGGTGCTCGTCCCTCTGCTGGAAGCACGCGGGCACGAAGTCCGCGTAATCACCTCCGGTCCGCCGCCGACCAGTTGCTACCAATTCACTTGGCATCGGCACTTTCCCGGCATCGCCTACGTTGCAAAAAACGGCCGGACCGATTATCTGGCCTCGTTTCAACAATGGACCTGCCGCCTCCCCACGCTTTTCAAGGGCATCTGGGCGATTCGCGGGATTGCCCGTGAATTCCGGCCCGACTTGGTGATCAGCGACTTCGAGCCAATGACCGCCAGTCCGTTGGTCGAACCGGGATGTGAAGTCGTCTCCATCAGCCGCCAGGTTTCGCTGCTCGACCCCGATGTCCCCATGCCGCCCGCGGGAGGTTTTGACCGCAAGATGACCCGCTCGGTGATTCGCGTATTCACCTGCGGCGCCGATCGCAAATATGGCTATCACTACGAACCGGCGTCGTTTCGCTGCGTGCCGCCGCTGATTCGCGCTGCCGCCAAGCAGGCACGGCCGGAACTCGGCGAGCACGTGCTGCTCTATAGCGGCTTGCCCTCGTTTCAACCCGAGCCGGCGGAAGTCGCCGACTGGGCGAAACGAAATCGGCAGCGCGTCGTCGCTTACGGCTTTGCCCCCGAATGCGCGATTTCCGGCGAACGGTACATCTCCTTCCGCCGCCCCAATCCGCAGCAGTTCTTGGAGGACATGGCGACATCACGGGGAGTCATCACCACCGCCGGCCTGTCGACGCCGATCGAGGCGTTTTTGCTCCGCAAACCGCTCGTCGTCGTACCAATTCCCCGCCAATGGGAACAGACCGTCAACGCGTATCAATTGCACGAAGCGGAGATAGCGTGCTCGGTGCCGAATTGGGATTTCAACAAGATCCTGGAAACCCCCGCCCCCGCCGCCGATCATCGGCTCCTGTCGTGGATGCGGACCGGCAGCGACTACATTCTCAATCGCCTCCTCAACGAACCGGCAAGCGCGACCGAAGAGCAACCGGCCGACGCGGCGCTGCCGGCCGCATAAAGTTAGGTGCCGAGCGGCTCGGCAGGGTTAATACGCCAAATCCGAAATCCTATGCATGAAAATTCGAAACAAATCGCAGATTCAAAACCCAATTGAACAAAACGATTTGAACATTGGAACATTTTGATTTTTTTCGGATTTCGATATTCGGATTTCGAATTTCCGCCGTGCAGGGTCAGGAAACCCGCGCACAACATTGGACCGCTCCCCCTTGGCGGGCGCGCGTGATTCCCGATATGATTCCCTTGCGGGGCGAGTGACCGCATTTCCTATCGGGGCCGATGCTGATGAATGACGATGCCGCAGGCAGTTCTCGACGCGATTTTCTCACCGGCCGCGCCATCCAACGCTCGGTGGAACAGGCCGGGGAGCGGATCGCGGATGAGCTGCGCGATGCGACCGCGCGACAAGCCCCGGTGGCCGGTGAGACGGTGCGGTTGGGCAAACCGGCGATGGCCTGCGACTTTGACGTGATCCTCAATCCCGGCCAACCGGGAGCGATCCGGCCCGCCTCTGATGCTCTGGACGTCGTCGACGTGCTTGAAGACCAGATGAGTGTCTATCGTGAGCACAGTGAATTGTCGCAGCTCAACCGCCGGGCGGCTGAGGAAGACGTGGAAGTCGAAGCGGAACTCTTCGCCCTGTTGCGCCGCGCTGAGACAATTTGCCGAGAAACCGACGGCGGCTTCGACCCCACCGCCGGACCAATCGTCGATTTGTGGCGGCGGAGTAAGGCCAACGGGCGTGCCCCAGATCAGATCGAAATCGACGCCGCACTAAGTGTCGTGGGCATGCACTACGTCACTTTCGACGATGCCCGCCGCACCGTCCGTTTTTCCAAGCCGGGCGTGGAATTGAATCTGAATTCGATCGGCAAGGGATATGCGCTCGATAGGGCGGGCGAGTTGTTGACTGAAAACGCCGTCACCGATTGGCTGTTCCACGGCGGCCACAGCAGTCTGTTGGCACGGGGGGCCCACCGAAATCTGGGGGGCTGGCCCGTGGGGATCCGCAATCCACTGTTTCCCGAGACACGACTGGGAACGCGGTTGCCCAAAGACTGTGGTATGTCAACATCTGGATCAGGTGTACAGTATTTCCGGCACGGGGGAAAACGATACGGGCACATTCTGGATCCACGCACCGGCTGGCCGACGGAAAACATGCTCTCCGTGACGGTTCTGGCACCGACGGCGGCGCTGGCGGACGCACTTTCCACGGCATTTTTCGTCGTCGGACTCGAAAAGGCCGCCCAGTATTGCAATAATAATCCAGGTGTCAGTGCCTTGCTGATTCCCCCGCCGGCCCAGGGCCGCCGTCTTGAGCCGGTCAACCTCGGCATCGACGACGACATCCTGTTTCTCACTCCCAACGATCATCCCGCCTGACGCCGTTCGATGCGGCGGAGACTTAAGTTTTCCGCTCGCCCCATTCGCACACTGCGCACATTGGGAGACGGCCAAATGCGGTCGTCGTCCGAGCCGGTTTTCGAGTCGATTGTCACAGCAGAAGGTAACCCGAGCGTGTCCGCACCCCAACTCCGCAAAGTCACATTCTTCGCCTGCCTGTTTTTGGTTCTGTTGCGGGTCGCCATCGGTTGGCAGTTCCTGTATGAGGGGATGTACAAGTACAAGTCGCAGTACACCGGGCAGCCCTGGTCGGCGGCCGGATATTTGAAAAACGCGCAAGGTCCATTCCGCGACCATTACCGCAATCTGGTCCACGATCCGGACGATTTGGAAAAACTGGATTACGACAAGGTCGCCGCCATGTGGGACGATTGGGAACGGCGGTTCGTCGCCAAATACTCCGATCTGAGCGACGGCGCCAAGAACCGGCTGCACGAATTCATCAACGGCCCCGAGCCGCGGGAATGGACGCGGAGTTTCACCGACGGCAACCGCAAGATCCCGGAAGGGACCGACATCAAGGCCGTCGTTGACGTTGAAAAGCTCAATAACGACAAAGGCGAACGTGCGGAACTAAAATTCGTCACCATCGATTTCGACAACAATCGCATCGTGACCACCGAACGGATCGTCCCCCGCGAAGTGGAATTGTTGAAATCGTTGGCCACGCCGATTCAAAAACCCAAAGGCGAGGAACTGACCGACGAGGAAAAGTCTCACAATGCAGCCGTGAAGATCTACCAAGACACGGTCAAGGAACTCGGCATCATTTGCAGCCGGCTCAGCCTCAAGGAAAAACTGGAAGTCTCGCTGTTGTGGGACAAAGACCGCGCCGGAGTGACAATTACCCCGGAGACCCACAAACGACTGTACCCCGACGTCGCCGGCACGCTGGATGAACATCGTCCGGGGGATATCGAACTGTATAAGCACGCTCTGGCGCGGTATGAGAACAAGTTGAACACGATCAGCGACCAGGGCGCCCCGGAGTTCGCACAGGATCATTTGGCAAAACAGTGGACCGAGATTCAACAAAAACGTGCCGAATTGGTCGGGCCGGTCAATGCCTGGACGGCCGAGTTGGTTCGCTACGGCGAGGATCTGTTGAGTGAACAGCAACTCGCCCAAGGCAGCGTCCCCGTGCAGGTCACCAAGACCGACGTCACCAATCAACGGACAATCTGGGCGCTGTTGATTTTGGGAGCGCTGATGGTCCTGGGTCTTTTCAGCCGCTTCGCGGCGGTGGGCACGGCGGGCTTGCTGTTGCTGTTCTACTTCGCGATGCCGCCGTTCCCGGGTGTGCCTCCCGCACCGGGACCGGAGCACAGTTTGATCGTCAATAAAAACCTAATCGAAGTCATCGCCTGTTTGGCGCTGGCCAGTTTCCCGACAGGCCGTTGGTTTGGGGTGGACGGTCTGGTACGCAGCCTGTTTTTCCGCAAGAAAGATTAGTCGCGGCGCCGTCATCACATGGGCCGCTGACGTACGTAAGGTCAGTCACGATCGCAAATCCCCGGTTGATACCGTTTTTTACGTGAGGTTTTCGTCATGCAATTGACTCCGGAAGAAAAACAAATCGGCAAGGACAATTTTCACGAAGCCTCGGCCGACGTGCAGTTGCTCAAGAAAGAAAAAGCCAAGAAATCGGGCGACTCGGCGGGGATTACGCGGCGGGACGCGATCAAGGCGGCCGCCATCTCCGGTGTGGGACTGGGCGCAGCCGTTTACGGATACGAAGAACTGGCCGGCTCGGACCGCGTCAAAGTCGGATTCATCGGCACGGGCGACGAGGGGAGCGTGTTGCTCACGCAGCACCCGCCGAAGTACATGGATATCGTGGCGATCGCCGACATTCGTCCCAGCAACCGCAAACGGGCTTTCACCGGCGACGGCAACGACCATCGCGTCGGGCTGTACAAAAAGCTCGGTCGCGAGAAGTGTGAGTCGATCAAAGTTTACAACGACCACAAAGAACTCTTAGCCGATCCCGACGTGGAAGCGGTCGTGATCGCCGTGCCGCTGAACCAGCACGAGCCGCTCGCCATAGAAGCGCTCGAGGCCGGCAAACATGTGCTGAGCGAAAAGCTGATGGCGCACAACATCACTGAGTGCAAGAACCTGATTCGCAAAGCCAACGAAAAGGGTCTGCTCTATGCGGTCGGTCACCAGCGGCATTACAACGTCCTCTACGAAAACGCCTACGAGCTGATCAAAGAGGGCATTCTGGGCGACATCAAGTTCATCCGCGCCCAATGGCACCGCAACAACAGCTTTCCCAATTCCGATAGCTGGCATAAGCCGATTCCGAAGGAAGACGCCGAAGAGCTCCAAGGGAAGGTCACCCAGTACGGTTACGAATCGGTGGAGGAACTCTGCCGTTGGCGGCTTTACAACCGCACCGGCGGCGGGCTGATGGCCGAATTAGGCAGCCACCAACTCGATGCCTGCAGCATCTTTCTGGGCAAGGTCCGGCCGATCGCCGTCCAAGGCTACGGCGGACGCAATTTCTACGGCGTCAAGGGGGTCGGTTCGAAGGACAAACAACAGGACAATCGCGAGATCGACGATCACGTGTACGTCACGTTCGAGTTCCCCGGTCCGCACTATGACGAAGACCAAAACGACGTCGTGATCGTCACCTATTCCTCGATCAACACCAACCGCATGGAGCCATACGGCGAAACCGTCTTCGGCAGCCGCGGTACCATGATCGTGGAATTGGAGCAAGACGTGATGCTGTTTAAAGAGGCCGGCGGTGCCACCGGCGGCGGCGGACCTGCACAGCGGCTGCAAGTGCTCAACAAGGGGGGGGGACCGGTCATGGACGCCAGTGCCAGCCTGGCCCCCACCACCAAAGCGGCCCAGGCCGACATCGGCGAGGTCAGCCGTGGATATACGGAGGAGATGGAACACTTCGCCTACTGTGTCCGCAACAACATCAACAAGCCCCGCGAAGAGGGGGGCCTGCGGTGTAACGGCGTCGTCGCCATGCAGGATGCCATCATGGCCTTGACCGCCAACTTGGCAATGAAGCACAAAAAGCGCATCGTCTTCAAAGACGAATGGTTCGACCCCGAAAGCGGTGCCGTGCCGGAAACCGATCCGGATATTATCGGCTAGATTCCCGACATGAAACGGGTGCCACGGGCGGCTCGTCCGCCAGTGCGTTATGCGCCCTGCATTTATGACCTACGGGACCGGGATATCACTTTCGATATCCCGGTCCGTTTGCTTTCACACCTGGTTGAGCATTACGCCATGGCACGTTGGCCCGACAATCCCCGCGCCACGATCACCACCGTGCTGTTGATCACGGTCGTCTTCCCGCTGCTCTGCTGGCTAGCGGTCTGGTTCGTCGGCAGCTAGGATGGCCCAGAGCTTCCGCTGATGAATCCAGAAATTCGAAATCCGAATATCGAAATCCGAAACAAATTCAAAATCAGAAATTCAAATGACGGCAACATTTTGAATTTTAGGTTTTGTATTTTGAATTTGTTTCGGATTTCGAATTTCGTGCTTCGTATTTCCATCCTCGTATTCCACGGCAGTTGACTATTTCCCCCCCCACCCCCGCATGAGGCGCACCGTTGCCGAAATCCTCCAAGGCTTCTCTGGGTGTCATTTTTGTCACCGTCTTTATCGATCTCCTCGGTTTTGGAATCGTG
>CALFYU010000048.1 GCA_937952455.1 uncultured Planctomycetaceae bacterium | reverse complement strand
GTGGTCGATCTTCTCCTTGGAACATCCCGAATCGGTGCAGATGGACGGGGTGACGGTCACGGTCCGCAACCGCGACCAGCGGCGGCAAGTGGCCGTATTCGAGTTGACTTCCGGCACGAACTTCAGCGACATGCCGATCCCCGATGCCGATCTTGGCGAACCGTTGCAAATCACCATTGCGCGGTGCGTATTCCGCGGCGGCTGTGATTTTCTTGCCGTCCGCCAGCAGGCCGGCGCCCGGGTTACGGTCGAAGATACACTCTTCGCCTTGGCGCCCGTCGGCGCCGTCGTGCGGGTGTTCGGCGGAACCTATGAGCCGGACGATGACGCCGCCGTCGAACTGAGGCTCAATCACTGCACGGTGATGGTCAGCAGCGGCCTGCTGGCCATGTCCAGCGATACCGTTCCTCACAAATTAATTCCTGTACAGATCACAGCCACGAACAACATGATCAGCGGCTTCGGCGAATGCCCGCTGGTGTCGATGACCGGCCGAGCCCCGGTCCAGGACTTTCGCGACCTGATCCGCTGGTCGGGAACGTACAACTATTACGATCGCTTCACCGATTTCTGGCAAACCCAGTCCGACGCGTCAGACGACGGCTGGGATGCTTTGAATTTCGACGACTGGCAGAATTGGCGGACCATCAAAGAAGTGGACGCCTATAACGACGTCATCTATTGGCAAGACGTCTGGCGCGACATGCCGGCGGAAACGATCACGCCCGCCAACGTGCGTCTCGATCCAACGCAATTCAACCGCGCGGAAAAGGGAACGGCCACGCTCGGTCAAGCCGGCGCCCATCTCGCCGAGCTGCCCATGCCGCCCGAGAAACGCAACGGCAGACGGCCCTAGAGCCCGTCCCCGCCGCTACATGTATCGATCACTTTTCGATCGGAGCGTCGGCGTCGCTGCTGTATTCCTGCCAACTGCAAAAGTAGTTCCGGACGTTCTCATAGCCGGCCAGTTCCAGGGCAAACGCCTCAACCGAGGCGCGTCCCCCGCTGCGACAGTAGGTGACCGCCGTTCGCGTGGGCCGCATTTCGAGCGCGTGGAACATCCTCCGCAAATCGGAGACGGGTTTGAACGTCCCTTCCTCGGTCAGCAGCCGTTTCCACTCCAAATGCGCCGCTCCCGGCACGCGGCCGTCGGCAAATTCGCTTGCACTCCGCGTATCGAAGACGACCCAGTCGCGGTCTTGGGCCGCCTGTTTGACGCCGTCGCATATTGCCAGCCGCTGTTTTTGAAACTCCGGGTCGAACGTCGACGCCGAAAACTCCACCTGTGCGTCGGACACCGGTAGCTCCTTCTGACGCCAACGATCGATACCGCCGTCCATTAAGCTCACGTAACGGCAACCAACGTATTTGAGCAACCACCAGACCCTGGCGGCATTCGGCAGGTCGCCGCCGTAGACGATGATCCGCGCATCCCGGGTCAGCCCGCGTTCACCACACAATTCGGCCCAGCGTTTTTGATTCGTCAGTCCGGCGCCACCGTCGGCGAGTGCAGCCGACTTCCAGCTGGCAACGTCGACCCACCGCGCACCGGGTAGATGCGCCTTTTCATACGCGGCGCGATCCTGGCAGTCCAGTAGGATCACCGGGGAGTCTTTCGAATCGTCCATCAGTTCCCGCACTTCGTTGACCGTCAGCAGCAGCTTGGTTTTCGGTGCGTTCGACGTTTCGTCGTTCGCACTCACTGCTCCCGCTGTCCAACAAAGGCTCAGTAAAGCGGCGATTGCGGCGGTGCGGATGTTTCGATCGGAAGAATTCATGGCAGGTTTCTCCGTGGTTCCGACGGAATGGACACTACTTACGACATGCGGTGCTGCGGTGCGTTTCATGCTAATCGATTGCCGGCTGGTTATTCCACGTCAATCCATAAAACGGCGGATTTCCGCCTGCGAGAACCGTCGTTCCAGGCGGGCGCCCAATTGCTCGACAATCCGAGCAGCGGCGTGCGATGCGAGGTGTCCGGCTTGCTTCCAGGTCATGCCGTTGGTGATGCCGTACAGCAGGCCGGCCGCGTACATGTCCCCCGCCCCCGTTGTATCGATGGCATCGACGTCGACCCCTTCGATAGGAATCGCCTGTCCGTCGTGCATCAGCAGCGAGCCGTCCGCGCCGAGCGTGAGCGCGACGTTTTCCGCATGACGGTGGATTTCCTGGGCGCAATCGATGGCGTCCTGTTTGCCGGTCAGGCTCCGGGCCTCCTCCAAATTGCAGAACAACAAGTCGACCGGCCCCTCGATCAGCTTCCAAAATTCGTCGCGAAACATCGAGATCAAAAACGGGTCCGACACGGTGAACGCCACCTTGACGTTATTCGCCTTGGCCAGTTCGATCGTTTTCAGAGCGGCCGCTCGGGTTGAGTCGCCCGTGAAGAGATATCCCTCGACGTAGACATAAGTCGCCTTGCGAATCTCCGCTTCGTCGACGTCCTCCGGGCCGAGCGTCGACGAGACCCCTAGGCTGGTGAGCATCGTCCGCTGCGCGTCTTCGGTGATTAAAATCACGCAGGTACCGGTCTGCCCATCGGCCTGCGGCACCTCGATTCTCACGCCGATTTTACGCATATCGCTCAGGCAAAAATCACCCAGCGCATCGAGTCCCACTTTGCCGGCGTAGGCGGACCTGCCCCCCAAATCGGCGATACCGATGATCGTATTGGCGGCCGATCCCCCCGCGCAGCGATTGACGGGATGCCCCTCCAGCGTGCCCAACACGTTCGCTTGGGTCTGGTCGTCCACCAGCGTCATAATCCCTTTGGTGTAGCCCAGCTTTTCCAGGGTCGCATCCGAGACGCGGGCCTGAATATCCACCAAGGCGTTTCCTACGCCGTATACGTCGTATGACATTTCGTTACGTTTCCTACCAGAAATAGTCCAAGAAACCATCCGCCCGCACTCGATCGGGCCGGCGTATTGTAGCAGTTGCCGGCGGTTTGTGGATGGTTACGGTGTCCGGTCTCACTATCCGCCGTCATTTCGCAAAACGTCAACGGGCGAAACGTTTCGCGGATGTCGTGCATGCTTGATGTAGTACACGATGATCGAAAGCGAGAACAACGTGATCCACAAGCCCCAAGTTAATTTCTGGTTGGCGGTCATATAGGTCCGTTTGTACAAATCTCGCAGAACGAGAATAAACATGATCAACCCCATCAACATCAGCGTGAAATGCGCGGCCACCAGCAAACGGAATTCTAAACTCCCCCAAGCGACCTTGCCGGCGAAGAGAATGAAGCAAGGGAAATAGACGATCAGTGATACGACATACACCAGCAGATAGACCTTCTCGAATCGTCCCATAGCCACGTTACCTCTCGGTCGTTCACTTGCCGGTACAAGTGAGATATGTCCGCAGAAGTCAACGCAGAAAACGCCATTGGGGATCAATTGCGCGTGCGATGAGCGTATCTTTCGTACTACGAACGTTCAAATTATTTGCGTGACTCGCAAATTTCCATCCGCAAAAAACAATCCATGAAAGCCACAAAACATCTTCTCGCGTGCATAGGCTTTAGCCACAGAGAACACCGAGGACACAGTGTGCTTCTTCAGGGCGACTCACGGGAAACTTCTCCATCGAACGATACGCAGCCTTAAAAGAATTCTTTACCATGAACCAACATCACCGCTGATAGAAACCGTTTCCCTCTGTGTCCTCAGTGTTCTCTGTGGCTATTCTCTGGAATCGCGGTTGCGGCACGCCCGCGCTAGGTTGGTGCAGGTTACGGCGCAGATTTGTAAACCGGTAGGAGGATGCATGACGGATGTTCCGGTGACATGATCAAGCGATTCTTCGCGACGCGGGTTTCATCATCCGCACGAAACGGCTTCCCGGTGTTTGGGTTGGGATCGAAGCGGGGATTGTTCGACGATGAAACGGCGACGCGGATTTTGTGGCCCCGATTGAAAATCAGCGATGTGCTCCACAAGTCGACCGTCAGTTCATAGATTTGTCCCTCGTTGAGAAAATCTTCGCGATCGAAGCCGATGCGGTGCCGTGCCCGCAGGATGCCGTCCGTGACCAGCATCGAGCGTCCATCCGGATAGACGTCGGTCAGTTTTACCGTGAAGTCGGTGTCGGGGCAGTCGGAGGAGACGTAGAGCTTGGCCGTAATCCGGCCGGTGACTTCCAGCGGCTCGGTGAGTGTGTCGGTCGTGAACAACAGCACGTCGTCGCGGCCTTCGATTTTGCGTTGGTCCATCGGCCCCCTGGGGAGTACCAAGTTTTGGCCGCCGACGGTGGGAACCGGGTCGCGGGGATCGTATCGGTATTCCAAAGCGCCGGCGGTTTCCGGGGGCGTTCGCGACAGCCGATGGTCCTGATGGAAGTAAAACGGCGTGGCTTCCGACGGCGGGGGCCAATTCTCGGCGGCGCGCCAAAAGTTTCCCGGCGCCTGTTCGTCCTCGGGATCCCCCATCACGTAGTAGTGTACCGGCAGATCCTGCTGGACACCGTTCTCGATGCCCTTGGTCCAGTGGTCAAAAAAGCGGAAGGCGTCGCCGGCGGCCGGCGCGTTGGGAATCGCGGAGTTCTCCGGATAGGTCAATTCATCGAACGGGCCGTGGGCATAGGGACCGACGATCAGCCGGCAATTGCCGCGCGCCCCCTCGCCGCCGCGGTTATGGATCGACTCGAAGGAATTCAACGTTCCTTGCAAAAAGATGTCGTACCAGCCGCCGAAGAAGATCCCCGGCGCGCGAACTTTCGCGGCATGCGCTTCGGGATTCAGTTCGTCCCAGAATTTCCCGTAGTTCGGATGGGCGATGAATGCCTTGAGAGACTGCGGATCAAACTTGTGCTTATCCAGCCAGGTTTCGATCAAGGATTTGCGAAACACGCCCCCTTGATAGCAGCTTTGTGAATACATATCGGAGAAAGCGACCATCACCCACTGCGCTTTGAGCGATTTGGGTGCGCCGACGGCCAGCATGTTTTGCGTAATCCCCAAAGCGGAGCCGCCCCAGGTGGCGATGTTGCCGTCACACCACTCCTGTTCGGCAATCCAATCCAGCGAGTCGTGGCCGTCGCGCTTTTGGTTCCATCCGCCGCTGTGAAAGGCGATGGCATCGGTTCCCTCTGAGTCGAACCGCCCCCGCATGTCCTGCGACACGACGACATAACCGCGGGCGCACATCGGCACGGCGCCCTGTTCCTGGAGTTTTCCGTAGGGACCGCGGATAAAGATCACCGGCAGCGGGCCCTGTTGGTCGGTGGGCTGATAGACGACGGTCGACAGCCTAGTCCCGTCCCGCATGGCCACCATGTGCAGCGTCTTTTGCAGCTGCGCCGGCTCGTCGGCAACTGCGCGCGTTGCGGCGGTTGAACATAACAAGAGCATGAAATACGTAAACAATGCGCGTCGCACGTCGTTCTCCTCCGCTGGTATTGTTCGCCGACTGTGGTGGCAATCGATTACGTCACCGCCTCACCAGTATGATGAATTCCTGCCGCTTGCGACAGCGGGTCACGGCGAAATCCGCCTCGGTTGCTGCGGTCCGGCGGGCGACCTAAAATACCGCTTGTCCATGCTTGTGCCCTGAATGACCGGCACAAAGCGCGCAGTAGCTCTTGCCGTCCCCGCCAACTTATTGTTCCTCTATCCCAGAAATGACCGCCGTGAATCGTCCCCCCCATTCCTCCGCTCCGCAACCCGATCCGACAATCTTGATGACCGATGGCTGGCATTGCCTGCATTTGTATTACATCGTCGATCAAAACGTGTTGGCCGACTTCGATGAGGTCGAACGCGAAGAGGGCCGCCGGGAATTGGCGGAGATCCTCAACCCCGACCGCGAAGGAGCACCGCAGCGGTTGATCACTTCCATCGTCTCAGGACACAAGGCCGATTTGGGATTGATGATCCTCGATCCCGACCCGCTGGTGATCGACTCCGTTCAACAGCAGATCCGCAGCTCGACGTTTGGAACCGTGCTGGAAGCGGCCTATTCGTTCGTCTCGATTACCGAAGTTTCCGAATACGTCCCCACGCTCGAACAGTACGGCGCGCGGCTGGTGGCCGAGGGGACTCCGGCGGACAGCCCCGAATATGCGGCGAAGCTCAAGGCCTATGAGCAGCGTGAAGCGGGCATGCGCAAGCAGCGGCTGTTTCCTGACATTCCCCCCTGGCCGGTGATGTCGTTTTATCCGATGAACAAAATCCGCGACCCCCAGGCCAACTGGTACACGCTCCCCTTCAGCCGCCGCATGGAGATGATGACCGAACACGGCCGCAGCGGAATGATGTTCGCCGGCAAGGTCACGCAACTGATCACCGCCTCGACCGGTTTAGACGACTTTGAATGGGGCGTCACCCTGTGGGGCCGCGCGCCGGAATTCATCAAGGAAATCGTCTACACAATGCGGTTCGATGAGGCCTCCGCCAAATACGCCGAATTCGGCCCGTTTTATATCAGCTATCCGATGTCTCCGGAAAAGGCGATGGAACACCTGATGCTGTAGTGACAAACACCGGGTTTTCGCACGCAACGGAGGTGGCCGCGTCAGCATTACGGCATTAAGATCGAGTTGGTGTCTACCAACCTCGTAGCCGAGTACTTTGTAACGGGACCCCGCGGCCATGCGAACGATTTGTGCCGTTCTGATTTCGCTTTGCCTGTGCACGACTTGCATGCCGAAGCTATCGGCCGATGATTTGCCGCTGACCGGCCACCCGCGGTTGTATTTCTCCGCGGACGAGCTCCCGCGATTGCGACAACTCCGCGAATCCGGCATGCACGCCCGGATCTGGGAAAACCTCATCCGTTCGGCCGACTGGTGCCGTCAGCAGCCGCCGCGTGCCGAATGGATTCCGACGCTCGCCGACGATCCGCAGTACGAAAACTTGTATGACCGCTTCTATGCGGCCATGCATGACAAGGCGATCATCGAGCATCTCGCGTTTGCCTCAGCGCTGGCCGACCCGGCCGACGACCCTTATTTCGATTCCGCCAGGGCCTGGTTGCTGGCGGGCAGCCGGGTCTGGAAAAACGAAGCGGAGAATAAACCCGATGCCAGCAAGGCCTATGCTGTTCTGCGTGTCATGAAGAGTCTGGCCGTCGGTTACGATTTGCTCTATCCGCGGCTAAGCGAGGACGAACGACGGGAAATCCGCGACACGCTGACCGCCGTGTGCGGTGCGTATTTTACGTTCTTTCAGGACCCCACCACCGCCGGCGCCGGATATAACAAGCATCACGGCAGCGTCGATGCGGCGCCGTTCGGCGTGGTGGCCTTGGCTCTGCTGGGCGAAATCCCTGCGGCGGACCAGTGGCTGGACCTGATGATCAAAAAACACACCGACTACTTGTTGCCGCACGCGCTGACCCCCAGCGGCACGAGCGACCAGTCGTCTAATTTCTGGGCCTCGACGCTGCATTACCGCATCTTCTTCATGGACGCGCTGCGGCGGGTGACGGGCCGGGATTTGTTTCGCGAATTTCCCCAATCGCTACCGGGGCGGATTGCCTTGGCGGCGGTCGCCGGCCGCCAGCCCCGCACGCTCACGTACAATGAATCCCACAGCAGCGTACTGTTCGGGCCGTCGTACGGGCAGCTCGACTATTGGTCGCCGGCGCTCGTGTTTCTGGCCCGCGAGCAGCAGCGGCCGATTTATCAATACCTGGCCGGTTGGGATGAATCACTCGGCGGTTTGCAGCGCTCTCGCTATATCACGCCGACCAAAAAGGAGGAGTTGCTGTTCAGTTTCGGCGGGTACGTTTACCTCTGGTACGATCCATCGGTCCCCGCCGAAATTGAAGACAACCTGCCGCTCTCGTTTGAATTTCCCGAACCGGTGGTCAACGAAGCGTATCTCCGCGATTCATATCGCTCTGGCGATATTGTCGTCGGTTTCAAAAAGGGCGGGCTGGTTGTCCATGCGGGCGGACGTCCCGTAATGGTCGACATGTTGGACGTCAATGACATCAACAAACCGGCGCAACCGATTGACGAAATGCTCGTTGCCGACGACGGCCGCTTGGCGAAAATCCGCTGCGTCGGACCGCAGGAGGCGGGACTGAGTGAGCAGAACATTGAATTGCACCGCCCCGGCCGCCTGAAAATTCATCGCCGCGCCAATCAGCCGCTGACGTTTTGGCTGGCGGGAAAACCAACGCGGAACGGAAATCGGTTCATGTGGCCCGACGGGACAGTGCTCGCGGTTTCGACGGGATCGATCGCCAAATTCGACGCGCGGGGTTTCGTGGAGACGAAAACCCATTATGCTGGAATGAAATATGCCGACCCCATGCCGATGGTTTATACCACCGTGACCATCGAGCCGACCGACGGCGTCGTGCAAATCGACGTTACCACACCCGCCCACGCGGACATACCAGCGCCCCCCGACCACCCGGAGCCGAAATAATGACCCTGCGATTGACCCCGTTTCAAAAGGCGTCCGCGATCGGCGGTCTGTTGTTGATCGCCGCATTTTTCGCCGGACGGCAAGTCGGACTGTCCGCTGATTCGCCGGCCACAGACAGCGCTGAAAAGTCATCGACCGAACCGGCCGCGACGTGGACCTACCGCAATCAACTCACGCCGATCGAAAACCCGCAACCGCTGTTGGCGGACTATCCCGAGTACGTGCAGCCGGTCGTCGAATCCCAGCGGTTTGAGGCGCCGATCTTGATCGATGAAGAAGGGGCCGACCTGTCGGTTCGCGCATGGCGCTTCTCCTACAACGCCCGCGGCATCGTCGAGGTGCCCAACCGGATCCGCGCGGATCGCACCGCTGTGATCATGGTACATCCTTGGGGCATCGACGACGGTCAAGGTTGGAAGACCCCCGAACCGGCCGGCGTCGCCGACTTTTGCACGGTCGAGAAAAACCAGCTCGCCGGGCGGCACACGGCCGAAGTCGTCAATCCGCTGCTCAAACGGCTGCGGGGGCACGTCAATCTCGTGATGTACAGCATGCGCGGCGCCGAGCACCCGGCGCACAAAGCGGTCTACCGCAGCGTCCGGCATCATCCGACGCCCGAAGAGAGCGCCGCGGGGATGAAGGAGTTGCGGAAAATCCTCAATGAATTCGACTACCGCGGCCAACCGCTGCCGGAGGAGGTCACCATTTCCAGCGGCCACGAGTTTAAGGATTACTTCCGACAGTTTCCAGGAATCGACGCCGCCGCAAAGTACAACAACGAGGGCTTTTGGTCCTTGCCAGTTCCCATCTGTAGCGCCGTCGACGTCGATCCGGACGACTATATGTATTACGACGCCGACGGCTATCCGGGGTTGCGCGATTTTCTCAAAGCCCAAGGCGTGCAGCATGTCATTCTCACCGGCTATGCCACCGACATGTGTTTCTGTGCGACGACGGCGGGCTACGAAAATCTCTCCCGCGATTTCAACGTGTTTTTAGTGGGGGACGCCACATTAGCGACGTTCCCGGCCAATAACACGCCGCGCTACGCAACCAACGCCCACATCTCGTATGCATCGCTCAATCAATTCATCACCCAATGCTCGTGGATCGAGCTTGATGAGAAGTGATCGCGATTGTTTTTCCTTTTGACCTTTCGGAGTGAGAACTGTGGAACGACAACATTCGGAAAATCCTCGCAGAGAATTCTTGAGCGGTGCCATGTTGGGGCTGGCGGGCGGATCGCTGGCGGCACTGTCGCCGCAGGCTGCTGAGGCGGCTGCCGCTGAGACGCCGGCCAAGCGAACCGGTCTGACACCCGGCGGGGCGCCGTCGGCCGATGTCGGTTATACGCCGGGGATCTTGGCCGAGGGCCGCCGACTGGTGTTCGTCTCAGGGCAAGGCCCAAAGGACCTCGACGCCGACATGGAAACACAGATCCGGCAGACGTTCGACCGCATCGGCTTGGTCCTCAAAGAGGCGGGGGCGGGATTTGAAAACGTCGTCATCCTCCGTTCGTTCTTCGTTCACCTGCTCCGCGATCTGCCGATCTACCGCAAGGTCCGCCAGGACTACCTCGTGAAGCCCTACCCGGCCTCAACGGCGGTCGGCACACCCGAATTGGCGATTCCGGGGTTGGAAATCGAAATCGAGGCCGTGGCGATCATTTGATCGAAACAGCCGCCCTAAATGATACACGACGACATTCGGATTCGCGCGACTGGCATTTCCCCTAACACAATTGATGGTAATTGGTTGCGTTTCGCATTCCCTTCCCGTGCGACTCGCGGTTCGTCGTCGTTCGGTCATCTTCCATAGATTTCAACTCGATCAGATGCGATATGCGCATGGCGAAGATGCGCAGTCTGGGAGGCCTCGCTCAGCGACCGGGCGCCGCAATTTTTTTGCGGTTTCAAATCCCGGCGGTTATAATGATGGACGACTTTTTTTCCGTCATTGCTCATACCCGGCGAGGAGCGGACTATGGATTCGTTGACGCGATCCGAGGATGTGCTGGTCGACGCGTTGGCCGCACATGACGACGATCTGATCACGGCGCTTGATTCTCTGTGGGACGTTCGCCCCAATCATTTTGCGCCCACGCGGGTGAGCTACTTCCGCGAAGGGGACGATATCGTCGCCATCGACTTCAAGTGGATGCGGTTGACCGACGAGGCCATTTCGCGACTGAACCACCTTTCCTCCCTGAGGCGGCTCAACATCCACGGCGCCCATGTCACTGATGCCGGGTTGGCGGAGTTACTGCCGCTTCAGAATCTGGAGGAACTGAACCTAGGCCGCACGCAGGTCACGAATGAGGGAATGGCTCTGCTCAAGGAGTTGCCCAATTTGCGGCGGCTGGATGTGAGCGCGACGGCCGTTACTGACGAAGGAGTGGCGCACATCGCCGGTATTCGCAATTTGGAATGCCTGTACCTCGATTTCTGCCGCGAACTGGGCGATTGGAGCATCGCCCCCTTGCTCGACCTGGAGCATCTGCACTTGCTGCACGTGCACGGGACGCGAGTCACCTCGATCGGGGCCGAAGACTTCGCCGCCGCCCGCCCCGGATGTGACGTCGTCCGTTAGCGAGCGTCAGTTTACATCGACTGTGCCGGAGAAATCATCCGGTAGCGACGACTGCGGCGGGCAAACTCCGCCGGGTGGGAAATAGTTGTCCATCGCCCGACGCGGCATCGTGCGCTGTTGGTTGTAGGAACGGGGACGGGTGTCGGTGAACGGCCCCTCGTCGGTTGGCAAGGGATCGTACATCTCAAACGACTGCCGCTGCGTCGCCGCATGCTCCCGCGGCAACTGTCCGCGAAACAGGTCCGGCGTCCTCGTTGTCGCGGAAGAAATACACCCCGTGACGATGCACAGCACGGCTAAGCAACATCCACGACGGACCGTCAACATCATCGCGCAATCCCTTAGAGCGAAACAGACCGGCATCGCTCATCCACGAGCCGAACGGCGGCATTATAGCGCCGGCCGGGTTTGACTCATAGGTAGGATTTCACAAAGTAACGTTGCCCCTCTCATCTTTTAACTCCGCGTGGCGATCGGCGGTTGCCGGCGGTAAACTCCATGTCTGCGAATTGCCGCGTTCGATCGCTAATCCGCTTCGATTCTTCGAGTTCGTATCTTGAAACCATGTCGCATTCCGGTCTGTTCATCACCGGCACCGATACCGCCATCGGAAAGACCTACGTCACCTGCGGGATCGCGAGGACGTTGGTCGCTGACGGGCGCGTCGTGGGTGCGTATAAGCCGGCCGTCAGCGGGGCAGGGCGGGATGCGGCCGGGCAGCCATTTTGGGAGGATGTTGAAGAATTGCACGCCGCCGTGGGTGGCGAATTGCCGCGCGAGCGGATTTGCCCGCAGCGCTATGACGCCCCGTTGGCGCCACCGGCGGCGGCGCAGGCGGAACGGCGCGGGGTCGATGCGGCGCTGTTGCGTAGCGGAGCGGATTGGTGGCGATCACGCTGCGAATTTCTTTTGGTTGAGGGGGCAGGGGGATTGCTCTCTCCAATCGCCGATCAAGAGACCGTCGCCGACGTCGCCCGCGATCTGGGATATCCGCTGATCATCGTGGCGCGACTCGGCTTGGGGACGATCAACCACACGCTGTTGACGCTCGAAGCAGCCGCACGGCGGGGCATTCCCGTTGCCGGAATCGTGCTCAACGAGGCATCGCCGACCGACGGCGATCCGTCGGTGACGACGAATGCCCAAGACTTGGCGAGGTTTACCGACATCCCCGTGTTGGCGACGCTCCGGTACAAGGACCAGCAGAACGCATCGACGCTGGCCGGGATCGACTGGTTCCAACTCGCGACTTCAAGGTGAGGCTCCCGCCGCGACCTCCCAAGCCGACCGCTTGCGGTCGTGTAGGACGCGACTTTGGCAGCACGTATTCACAAATTTGCCTACGAAGTCAGCGCCGCTTCGCTGAGCGTACGGGCCTGGGCGGCCGACGTATCGACGTTCATCGAGATCTTCACGCTCCAGCGACCATCGGGAGGATTGAGGAATTCCCAGATCGGGATCACCGGCGAGCTCTGATAGACACGGTCAAGCCCGGACTCCGATGGGCGAAGCGATTGGAGCCGTAAATCCACGAAG
>CALFYU010000047.1 GCA_937952455.1 uncultured Planctomycetaceae bacterium | reverse complement strand
CCGGCGGCTTTGTGCCAGGTTTCTTCGTACTCCGCCGCCGGAGAGGACTGGGCCACGATGCCGCCGCCGACGGGGCATTGGATCCAGCCGCCGCGAGTTGTGAAGGTGCGGATGAGAATACTGCTGTCCATTGTCCCATCGTAACCGACGTAAAACAGGCTCCCACAATACGCCCCGCGGACCGTCGGTTCCAGTTCCGCGATGATTTCCATCGCACGGACCTTGGGCGCGCCGGTGATCGACCCGCCGGGAAATACGGCTCCCAGCAGGTCCCAACAATCGTTTTCGGCCGCCAATGTTCCACAGATCTCCGAAACCAGATGCTGCACCGTTTCATAGGTTTCCACGCGGCAGAGCTCGGGGACCCGCAGCGTTCCGGCGGTGCAGACCCGCGATAAATCGTTGCGCAGCAGGTCGACGATCATCACGTTTTCCGCTTGGTCTTTTTCGCTTTCTCGCAATTCATCGCGCGTATAAAGATCCGCCTCCGGCTGCGGATGGCGCTGCCGCGTGCCTTTGATCGGGCGGGATGACACCGTGCGGTTCTCGACTTGCACGAATCGCTCAGGCGACGCGCTGGCCAGACACCAATCGCCGTGCGCGAAGAATCCGGCAAACGGCGCCGCATTATGCCGGCGGAGCCGGTCGTACAAATCCAACGGCGATTCACGCAGCGGATGCAAAAGACGCTGTGACAAATTGACTTGAAAGATATCACCCGCGTAGATGTACTGAATCGCCCGCTCGACGGTCCGCAGATAGTCGTCGCGGGAAAAATTGCTCAGCCAGTCGCCGCGGCCGGGAACGTGCCATTGCTGGGACAAATCGATCGGGACACTCCCAGCGGAGGTCTGCTGCTGGACTTGCGTGGACATCGATCGTGCCAGACGCTCGTGCACCCACGCCGTCCGCCGCTCCGCGCGGGCTTTTCGCTGCTGTGAGTCCTGTTCCGGAAAACCATGCGAAATGAGCCACGCGCGGTGCTGATCGTGATCCCAGGCCAGTACCCAATCGTAGAGTCCGACCGCCAACGCGGGGAGTTGGAATTCATCGGTCGCCGGACGCGGGAGCCGTTCCCAACATCCCGCCAGATCATAGGACAATAACCCCGCCGCCCCGCCCTGGAAGGGCGGCAGGTCGGGAAGCGTTTCCGCTTCTTGGGTGTCCAGGTGTAGCCGCAGCGCTGCGAAAGGGTCTTCGCCGTACTCGGCTCGATCGATGCGAAAGAACTCGTATGGATCAGCGGTGAGGAAAGAGTAGCGGCCGAGTCGCGGCAATCGCCGGGCGCTCTCCAATAGCAATACGCTCGGCTCCCCGGCGAAGGCGCGGAGCGCTTCGTGAGGTTGGGGCGGAGTGGACAATTCTTCGACAAGCGGCAACGGCATTGTGGGAAATCGGCCGGGAGTTTTGGGGAATCGTTTCCGTGAGAAGCGTGTCGATTATGGCTTGCGGGATGCCTGCCGTCGACGCTCGTGGGCGCTTTGTTCGGGGAGGGTGAGAAATCCCCAGTCGAGGGCCTGGTCTTGGCGGTAGTTTTTTTTGAGCGTCAGAGCAGTAACCGCCTTGCCGAATTCGTAGCCTAGATAAAACGCGTGCTGCGGATCGACAGCGGCTAGCTGGTCGAACAATTCAAAAGGGTCGGTCCCCCGCCAATAGCCGTCGCGATTCATGATATGCAACTCGCCCCCTTCGACAAAAATGCGGTAGTTGGGATCGGTGAGCGAGGCCGCCAACTGCTCAAGTTCTTCCGCCCCGAATTCGGAGACCTTGGCGTCACGGAGCATCACCAGTTGGGAGTCGAGATGCTTGGGAAGCACCTGGTGTTTGACGCTGTGGTACACGAGCCGCCGGGCGAGGTCGAATTCCCGCACGCTGGACGCGGCCCAGTTGATGACTTCGGTGGTGAGCACACTGCGAATTCCCAGCTCTTGGCAAAACCCGGCCAACATCATGTTCACGCCGGCGGTGTCGACCTCGGTCAGCTCGGTCAAATTGCCGATTCCCATCATGATTTCGCAGTTCGGCCATGTGCGGCGCACGTCGGCGTATCGAGCCAGCGAGGCGGCGAATCCGAATCCGATCGGCTCCAGGACCGGATCAACGCGAAACCGGCAGTTTTTCTGTTCCAGAAAGTCGATCGTTTCGTGCAGCCCATCCCTAGCGCGGGGGTCGTCGGGAATGACGACCAGTTCGGCGTCGACGTCGGCCAACCACTGGCGGTTGTGGCCGTGACAACTGAGAACCAATTCCGCCCCCGCATTGACGGCCGCCTCGACTTCGCGGCGGTCAAAACTATCGATCGAGACCCGGTGTCCTTCCGATACCAGCAACCGTGTGACCTCGCCGATGCGCGCCCAGGTTTCGCCGGGAATACAGCCGACATCGATCACATTGGCGCCGGATGTTCGATAGGAATTCGCCTGCTCAATGATCTCTGCGTCGGTCAGGCGCGGGGCATGATTGATCTCCGCCAGGATTTCGATGTCGTATGCGCCGAAATCCTCCGGCAGTTGCCGGTCCCGTCCGAAGTGTTCCGGCAGATCGTGCATGTCCTTTGGCCCCAGTTCGGTAGCGATGCCAGTGTTTTCGGCGATTTGCGCAATGTTTCCCTGGCACCAGCCGGGAAGAATGATGCGGTCCACGCCAGCGGGAACGGAAAGTTTCCGCAGGACCCAGTCGACATTCATCAATGCCGCGACGCTGATGGGCAATACCGCGACCTCTGCGCAAATGCCGATCTCTTGAGCAAGCGCATCGACGGTCCGCCGCAGTGCGGACTCCGCCAATTTTCCGGTCACAAACAGGATTCGTTCGCCGCTCATACAACAGCTTAAAGAGAGGTCTTCCCGACTTTACGGGGGGTGCCACTGGCGGCTTGTCCGCTAGCGAGGACGGTGCGACCAGCACGCGCACGGCTGGGCAAGCCGCCAAGGGCACACGACTTAAAACGTCTACAACGGCCATTCCATCGTACCGCTCCCACGGCGGCTCGACAATTGGCGGCTGGCCGTGTGGTGCGGGGAAATCAGTTGCATCGCGCGCAAAATCGGCCAATGATGAAGCGATGTCCCATTCGCCGCTCGCTAACTCGGCTCACACACCATCTGCTCCACGACAACGTGCGCCGGTCGTGCCGGTGGTGGTCGCTTTCGCTGCGGGAATCTGTCTGGATGCATGGGGCACCGTTTCGTTGGCTCTCTGGTGGGGAAGCTTAGCCGCGGCCTGGGTCGGCTGGAGCATCCTGTATCGCCGCTGCAGACCGTCAGCGGTTTGGTGGTTATTTCTCGCCTGTGTCGCCTCCGGTGGACTGCGGCATCACTGGACGGCGGCAGTGACCACGGCTGATAACATTGCCCTATTCGCGCACACCGAATCCGAACCGGCCGAGTTACTTGGTACGGTCATCACGCAGCCGGTCGTGATTCCCCGTCAGGAAGATACCTTTCCCAGTACGATCCCGCAGTACGATCGCACACTTTGTGAAATACGCTGCCGTTCGCTGATTTCGGGAACCGACACTGTCAAGGTTTCGGGAACCGTACGGCTGCAGGTCACCGGGCATCTGCCGCACGTCGGTGTAGGAGACGAAGTCGCCGTCGAGGGGCTATTGTCTCGTCCGGTCGGGCGCCGCAATCCGGGCGATTTTGACTTTGCGGAATACCTCCACCGTCAGGGAGTCGATGCGACGCTGAGGACCGACTATCCCGATGCGGTGCAGGTCGTGCGTCCGGCGGGCATTTTCTGGAAGCCGCTGAGGTTCGCAGCGCAAATCCGGCGAGAGTGCAGCGACGTGTTAGAGGCAGAACTCAGCCCGCGGAACGCACCGGTCGCGGCGGCGCTGTTACTGGGGGATCGCCGGGACGTCCCGGACGACCTGCGCACGGCGTTTGCCGAGAGCGGGACGATGCATTTCTTGGCATTGTCCGGGTTGCACGTGGGGATTTTGGCAGCGCTGTTGTGGGGGTTGTGCCGCGTGTTTCGCTTCTCCACGGGATTGACGACGGCGGTGATTCTCGGCTGCCTGATCGGATACGCGTTTATCAACGAAGCACGGCCGCCGGTCATTCGGGCGACGATCATGGCGGCAGTGCTGCTGCTCGGCCAGCCGTGGCATCGCAAGGCGCAGTTGGGAAATTCCTTGGCGATCGCAGCGCTGCTGTTGCTGTTGTGGAATCCCGCGCAAATCTTCGAGATCGGTCCGCAGTTGTCCTTTCTCGCCGTGGCGGCCATCGGTGCGTTCTTGCGGCTGATGTCGGAACAGGCTGCCGTGCGCCATGAAATGGCGGAAAACCAACCGCAAGACCTCCCTAGCGAAAGCGCCTTATGGATTCGGCGTTGGATCGGCGTTCCGCTGCGGTGGGTGTGGGAGACGTTCCTGCTCACGGCGGCGATTTGGCTGGTGGTGGCGCCGCTGATTGCCGCGCGGTTTCATGTCGTCTCGCCGGTCGGTCTGGCGGCAAACGTGCTGCTGATGCCGGTCGTGGTCGTCATGCTGTGGTGTGGATATGTGCTGCTGTTTTGCGGGATGTTGCTGCCGCCGCTGGCGCCGCTGTTCGGTTATTTGTTCGACGGTGGTTTGTCGTTGTTCCTAACGATCGTCGATGCCGCCGGGCGGATTGGCATTGGGCATCACTATGTGCCGGGGCCGGCGAATTGGTGGTTGGCGGGGTTTTATGTGCTACTCGCCGCGGCAGTATTCGCTTGTCCCCGCGGGCGTCGGCGGTCGTGGGCGGGGCGAGTCTTGTTGTGTTGGTGTGTGCTGGGATTGGCGGTCGCCGTGCTGTCACCCGCCGGAGCGCGATTGCGGTGTACGTTTTTGTCTGTCGGGCACGGCAGCGCGATATTGGTCGAATTGCCCGGCGGGAGGACGTTGCTGTACGACGCGGGCCAACTGCACGACGCGGAACGGACCGAACGGATCGTAGAATCCGCCGCTTGGGAACTGGGGATTTCGCGGCTGGACGCCGTGGTTTTCTCGCTCGCCGACGTCGATCACTTCAACGCTCTACCTGGGATCATGGACAAACTGCCGGTGGGACGTGTTTATGTTTCTCCTTCGATGCTCGACACGCGGCAGTGGGCCGTCGACGCGTTATGCGACGCGATTGTCGATCGCGGCGTTCCGCTGGTCCCCGTGGGGACCGATGACCGGTTGTTGTTGGATGACGAGGTGGAAGTTCGCGTGCTCGCCCCGCCGGGCCATTTGCGCGGCGGTGCGGATAACGCCAACAGCCTGGTGCTGGAGATCACCTACCGCGACCGGGTGATCCTATTGACGGGAGACTTGGAAGGGGTGGGGCTGGTCGACCTATTGGCCCTGCCGCCGCGGAAGGTCGATGTGCTGTCCGCTCCGCATCATGGCAGCTTAGATGCGAACACGCGCGACTTGGCTGCGTGGTGCAATCCGCGGTGGGTCGTCGTGAGCGGCGGGAGGCAGAAGTCGGAAGACAAACTGCGAGAGATTTACGGGCCGCAGGGAACTGTGCTCTCGACCTGGACCAGCGGAGCCGTGACGTTCACGATCGATGCCGAAGGGCAGATGCAGGTCGGCGAGTTTGTACAAAACGCGGCGGAAAAGCCCGCACCGTAGGGTCCGCTGTGCGGACCATGCGCACCTCGAAAATTATTTGAAAGTCCGCATAGCCGACCCTACAAAACTGGTGGTCGTGCTGGGAATTCAGGAGCCGTTGTTCTCCATCATCGACTGTTCGTAATCGCGGAGTTCTTTCATTTTCCCGCCCAGTCGATCGCGGAGGATCTTGTATGATTTGACCGCCTGCTTAAAGTTGCCGTATGCTTCGGAGAGCGCGGTGGGATTGCGGTCGGGGTCGCTGACGGTGCGGTACACCTGTCGCGTGGCGGGGTCCAGTTCCCGCCGCATCTGCAGCACGGCGTCTTCGGCGATCTTTTGAATCGAGTGGGCCAGAACGACCAATTGCCGACGGTCGGCGATTTGTTCTTCGTCGTTCAACTTGCGAAAGCCCTGATCGACCTTGGTCGGGCTGACGCCGGCGATCCAATCCAGCGATTGCGCCGACTCCTTGGCCGAATCGCGGTCTTCTTCTGCATGATCGAGAACGGTTTGCGCAGCGGCGAAGCCCGGTTTGATGTCGAGTGCCTGCTGGGCCAATTCGATCGCCTGTTTGTAGTTTCCCTGGCCCAGGTAGACGTCCGCGAGATTGACATAGGCATCGACCATCTTCGGATCGACGCGAATCGCTTCGCGGAAGGCGGGGATCGCCAATTTTGGCTCGTTCAAGTGGCGGTGGGCCATGCCCAGGTTGAAGTAACCTTCGGCGCAACGCATGTCCATCGACAATCCCTTACGGAGCGCATCGATGGCCTGTTTGTATTCCTTGCGGCGGTTGTAGACCGCTCCCAGGTTGATGCGGATCTGGGCATTGGCCGGCGCGAGGTGCGTCGCCCGTTTGAGGTGGTTGACAGCGTTCTCGGTATCGCCGGCGAGGTAGGCGGCCATGCCGGCGTGGTGGTGCGTCTCAGACTGTTCCTCAATCTCGAGTGCTTGCTCAAACAGTTCCACCGCGCATTGATATTCACCGTCTCGCCAACATTGACGCGCTTCCTTGCACAGATCTCTGAACTCGGACGTTTGCGTCATCTGACGAGCGTACCTTTCACCTCATTGTGCAGAAAAAAACGCTGGCACCGCGCGTGACCGTCGACGGATACCCGCTAAACCAGGCGGATGGTCTTGCTGCGAGAACTCTCCTCGTAGCAGATTTTGCCTTCTCGGGCTAACCAGCCGACGCCCTGCATGACCTTGTCCCGCGGCGCGTCGATCGCCTTGACCAACTGGGTCATCGAGGTCGGCCCGTTTTCGCCCAGGTAGTGCCAGATCATTCCGGCGGTGGATCCAATGGTATCGAGTTCGTTTTCCAAGGTTGCGGTGGCCATCGATTCGGCTCCTTTCGAAGCGACCTGCCGAAAATCTAGATCGGGATGCACCAGCGGCGGACAACGCCCGTGCGCGCGGCCCGCCATCACATGCTTTGCAGTATAGACAATCGCCGCCGCCGCAAGCAAGCAGTTTTCGCCGTTCCGGATTGGGGTTCGGCTCACAGACACATGGACGCGTGCATCACCTGCCGCTCGTCCTGCCGGCTAATCCAGGCTCATCGTCACCGTTTTCATTTCGGTGTAATTCGCCAGGGCCGCTTCGCCCAATTCGCGGCCGATGCCGCTCATTTTGAAGCCGCCGAACGGGGCGGCTGCGTCGAACACGTCGTAGCAGTTGATCCAGACCGTGCCGGCTTTGATTGTATTGGCCAACCGGTGCGCTTTGCCGACGTCCCGCGTCCAGACGGCCGCCGCCAGCCCGTAAAACGTGTTGTTCGCCCGGGCAGCGACTTCGTCGACCGATTTAAAGGGCAACACGCTGAGCACCGGACCGAAGATTTCATCTTTGGCGATCGGCATGTCGTCGGTCACGTTGTCGAAAATCGTCGGTTCCACAAAGAATCCCCGGTCGCCAAACCGCGACCCACCCGTCACGCAGTGCGCGCCGCCGGCGGTTCCCTGCTCGATGTAGTTGAGAATCTTGTCGAACTGCGCGCGGTCGACCTGTGGACCCTGCATCGTTTCCGGATCGAACGGATCGCCCAGCTTGCGGCCCTTGGCCCGCTCAATCAGTTTTTCGACAAACTGCTCGTGCACCGATTCTTCGACAAACAATCGGCTGCCCGCACAGCAGCATTGGCCCTGGTTGAAGAACAGTCCCAACTCCGCTCCGGAAGCGGCCGCATCCAGATCGGCGTCGGCAAAGATCACGTTGGGGCTTTTTCCGCCGAGTTCAAACGTCAACCGCTTCAGCGTTTGAGCGGCGTCGGCCATGATGATTTGCGCGGTCTTGTATTCCCCCGTAAAGGCGATCTTGTCCACCTCCGGATGCTTGACCAGTGCGGCGCCGGCCGTCGGGCCGTAGCCGGGGACGATGTTGATCACCCCCTTGGGGAAGCCCGCTTCTTGAGCCAATTCGCCCAGTCTCAGACAGGTCAGCGGCGTTTGCTCGGCCGGCTTCATGACGATCGTGCAGCCGGCCGCCAGGGCCGGTCCCCACTTCCAGGCGACCATCAGCAACGGGAAGTTCCAGGGAATGATCTGGCCGGCGACACCCAGCGGTTCGCGGCGGGTGTAACAGAAATAGTCGCCGCGAATCGGAATCGTTTGACCGTGAATCTTATCCGCCCAGCCGGCGTAATACCGCAGGCAATCGATCACCAGCGGTAGGTCGGCGGCGCGGCTGTCGCTGATCGGTTTGCCGTTGTCGAGCGTTTCCAGCGCCGCCAACTCGTCAAAATTGGCCTCAACCAGATCGGCCAGCCGGTTTAAGAGCGCGCCCCGGTCGCGGGCATCCATCTTGCTCCAGGGACCGGTCTCAAAGGCACGGCGTGCGGCGGCGACGGCGCGATCGATGTCGGCAATGTCCCCTTCGGCCACGTCGGCGATCTTTTCCTCCGTCGCCGGATTGTAGGTCGCAAAGGTCTTGCCGCTGACCGCGTCCCGCCACTGGCCGTCGATGAGCATCTGCGTCTGGCGGACTTTCGGAGCTGCGTAAACGCGTTCGGTGGTCGTTGCCATAGCTGTCTCCCTTCAGAGAAAAGGCCCGAGGAATCCGCGGCCGCGCTCGGCAACCCTCGCCCGTAACGGCCGTTTGCTTGCTGTTGGCAATTGTAGCAAACATCGCTCGGGGGGCGATAGGCCCACGGGAGGCTTGAGGCTTGAGGGGACAGGCTTGAGGTGAGAGGCCGTAGGGTTTAGGCCTTAGACTGTCGGATTGGCACGACGGCTTGGGCATATCAACCCTTATGCCTTCGGTCTCCAGCCTACGGCCTGCCCCTCAAGCCTGTCCCCTCAAGCCTCAGGCCTTTTCAAAATCGTTGCCATTTCCCCCCGCCGTGGTAAAGTGGCCGTTAGCGGCGATCGTCAGGGGCCATGTTCAATCGGGAGGCGCGCGTGATGGGCAGTTCGATCGTGCCGAAAGTCATTCAGGACTTCGGCGAAATACCCCTGGTTTTGCATTCGGATGTGCGTGCTCCGCTGGCGAGTCTGAGTTTCTTGCGCCGCGCGTTGGCCATGGCCGAGTTGGCGATGATTGCCTACAACGACGAGGACGAAGCGCGGCGGGCGGCCGAGGTGATCGGGTTTTCCGAATCCAAGCTCTTCGACCGCGACGGGGCGCAGGCGTTTCGGTTCGCCAGCGAACATGACGTCGTGTTGGCCTGCCGGGGAACTGAGCCGAATGAATGGAATGACCTGCAGGCGGATGCTAACGCCTCGATGGCCGTCGTGGGGGCGCTGGGCAAAGTCCACAGCGGATTCAACCGCGAAGTCGACGACCTGTGGCCCGTGCTGGAGGAGGTGTTGCGCGAGGATCAGCGGCCGGTCTGGTTTTGCGGGCATTCGCTCGGCGGTGCGATGGCCACGATCTGCGCCTATCGCTGCAAGGCGTCGTCGCTCGTCGCCAATCCCCAGGAACTGCACACGTTCGGCTCGCCCCGCGTCGGCAACAAGCGGTACATTCGGCACGCGGAGTTGAGCCATTTCCGCTGGGTGCACAACAATGACGTCGTGACCCGCGTCCCGCCGGCCTGGTTGGGATATCGCCACGGCGGCGACGAG
Source organism: uncultured Planctomycetaceae bacterium (assembly GCA_937952455.1). GTDB lineage: Bacteria > Planctomycetota > Planctomycetia > Planctomycetales > Planctomycetaceae > Symmachiella. The sequence continues at coordinate 344 of CALFYU010000047.1, read as the reverse complement.
GTCTATCTGGACCGGCACGGACGGATTCGCAAACTGACCGGCATCTGGCGGAGCCGCGACCGTTGGCGAGGCTTTATGACCGGCCTCATGAAATGGAAGCTCGACATGCTGGCCGACCACAGTATCCAGCTTTACACGCAGCACATCGTCACGGCGGCCCTCAAAGAGGAGGACGCAGTTTCCGACGGGCGTGAAGCCCAAGGCGAAGATGACCTGGTGATTCGCAAAACCGCCGACGACGAGAGCTAAGGCAGGTCGTTCAGGCGCGCGTGTGTCTGCAACGCACCTTGGGAGGGCGAGGCCTTAGGTTTAGGCACATTTTTTGCGTGCAAGACGTGTTGATT
>CALFYU010000046.1 GCA_937952455.1 uncultured Planctomycetaceae bacterium | reverse complement strand
GCGGTTGATGGTGATTCACGGTCACGTCTCACTGTCCCAATTTCTGTACGGCTACCGCCGCTTCGCGGAAGAGTGCGTCGAGATGGGGTTCATCCGTTACGACGACTTGGTGGCCTCGCCCGAGACAGAGATCCAAAAAATTTGCAGCCGGTTGGATCTCGCGTACGATTCCAGCTTCGCGACGAATTGGGTGAAATATTCCAAAGTGACCGGCGACATGAATCAAAACCGGGCCGAGACGGCGATCAAGAAACTGCCGCGGCGCGACTTTGAAGCCGAATTGCTGCAGCAGTTTGAATCCAATTCGGACTATTGGGAATCGCTCAAGCTCCTGCAATTCGCGCATCCCGAAGGAATCGCTGCGGGCGCCGCGCGCTCGATCGCAGCACCGAACTTCTTGACGCGGGAATCGTCGACCGCTTCTCAGCAAGATTTGCACCTCTAACAGCGAGCGGTCGCCGTATGTTTGACATCACGCCGCTTGTGGGGCACGCGCTTTCGGAAATCATGATCGTCGACATCGGCGCGATGGATGTCGGCGGGGAAACATCATTTTCCCACTTGGTCGATCGCGGACTCGCGCGGCTGATCGGATTCGAACCGATCGAAGAGGAGTGTCGCAAACTGAACCAACAGGGGGTGGGGAACTGCCGCTATGTCCCGGCCTTCATCGGTGATGGCGATGCGCACCCGTTTTACGTGACCCGCGCCCCGATGTCTTCGTCGCTGTATGAACCCAACCTGCCATTGCTGAGGCAATTTCAGCATCTCGAGGAGTACATGCAGGTCACCCGCGCAGTGCAGGTGCAAACCCGGCGGTTGGATGATATTTGCGAGGTGCAGGACGTCGATTTGCTCAAGATCGACGTCGACGGTGCGGAGTTGGATGTCTTTCGCGGTGCGACGCGCGTGCTGGAGCAAACTTTGATCATCCAGACCGAAGTTCATTTTGTTCCGCTGTACAAGCACGCGCCGTTATTTGCCGACGTCGACGGTTTTCTACGCGGGGCAGGGTTCATGTTCCACCACTTCGCCGGACATGCCGGGCGCGCACTGAAGCCGTTGATGTTTAGCGGTGAACCGTTTCGCGGTTTCGGACAATGGCTGTGGGCCGATGCCGTCTATGTGCGTGATCTGACAGCGTTTGCCAAACTGTCCGCAGAGAAACTGATCCGTCTCGCCGTGATTCTGCATGAGGTCTATCGCGCCTATGACATGGCGGCCCTGGCACTACAACACTACGACGCCCAAACCGGTGTGAGGATTCAACCGGCCTATCTGGCCAGTTTAGCGCGTGGGAGTAGTGCGGCGGCCTAATAGTGAATACAACGGAAAATGGAGAAGTCCCCGTTAATTATCAGGATATCACGTTGGGTGCCACTGGCGGCTCGTCCGCCAGTGCCGTTTTACGCAAGATTCTCCAAACCCGGGTACCTCTACCTCCGTGCGCACTGGCGGGCAAGCCGCCAGTGGCACCCCAATTTTCGGCCGATCAATACAGCAGGGTAGTGCGGCGGCTTAGAAGCTGAGTTCAAAAACCAAGAGAGTCGAACATGCGCGACACACCTCCCGATATTCGCGAAGGCCTGCGGCGGCACCAGGCGGGCGATTTGACGTCTGCGGCGGCGATATATCGGCAGGTGTTAGAGGCACAACCGGATCATGCGGACGCGCTGCATCTCGTGGGTGTGGTTGCCTACCAGCAAGGCGCGCATCGCGACGCGATCGAGTCGATTCAAAAAGCGATTGAACTCGCACCGGCATCGGCAGCGTATTACAACAATCTCGGTGCCGCCCAGCGCGAATTTAACTTGTTCGATTTCGCCATGGCCGGGTTTCAGCGGGCGGCCGACCTGGACGCAAACTATGTTGAAGCGCGGTTCAACCTCGGCAACGTTCTGCAAGCAGCGCGGCGTCTGGACGAGGCCGTCGCCGCCTATCGCACGGTGCTGGCCATGCAGCCGCAGCACGTTCACGCACTGAATAACCTAGGGGCCGTGTTTCAGACGCAAAGCGACCTGGCACGCGCGACCGAGTGCTATCAGCGTGTTCTCGCAATCGACGACAAGAATGCCGACAGTTGGCACAACCTCGGTTTGTGTTTGGACGCCCAGGACCGTCTTACCGAAGCGGAGGAGAGTTTCCGCCGCGCTCTCGCCTGCCGTCCCGCATTTGCTGATGCCTACAACAGCCTAGGCTCGGCACTGCGGATTCAAGGACGCAACGACGATGCCCGCGATTGTTTCGAACAGGCGCTGGAATTGGCCCCCGATCACCGGTTGGCGCAGTCCAATGCGCTGATGGTCCTGGACTATGCGGCCGACGTCTCTCCGCAAGAGATCTTCGAGCACCGCTGCCGTTGGGGAGACGCCGTCGCGGGGCAATTTCCACCGCAAACCGCTCACACAAACCGCGTTGACGCCGACCGACCGCTCAGAATCGGTTACATCTCGCCCGATTTTCGTCAACATGCGGTCGCAAGTTTTATCGAACCGATTTTGTCCCATCACGGTGATGAATTTGTAACCATCTGTTACGCCGATGTCCCGAATCCCGATTCTGTGACCGCGCGGCTGCAAGCACTGGTAGGAACATGGCGAAACATCGTCGGTAGGACTGATGAACAGGTGGCGCGGCAGATCGTAGAGGACGGCATCGACATTCTGGTCGACTTGGCCGGGCACACGGCCGGCAATCGGCTGCGGGTATTCGCCCGCAAACCAGCGCCCGTTCAGGTCACGTATCTGGGGGACTCGACGACCACCGGGCTGGCCGCTATGGACTACCGGATCAGCGATGTCTGGGCCGACCCGTGGTATGTCGCCAATGTGTGCCGTGAAACTTTAATACGATTGCCCGGCGGATTTCTCTGTTTTCGTCCCTCGGAGGCAGCCCCGGCGGTCGGTTCGCTGCCGGCTGCGGACAAGGGCTACATCACGTTCGGTTCGTTCAACAGTTTGGCGAAAGTCACGCCGGACATGCTGCGGGTTTGGGCAGAACTATTGCGGCGAGTTCCCGGGTCGCGGCTCGTTCTGAAGAACGGCGCACTGCGCGACACCGCCATCCGCCAACGCATTGAGCAGCAGTTCGTGCAACTCGGCGTGCCTGCGGAACGGGTGGAATTGTTGGGGCACGTGGAAAGCGCCGCGGAACATTTTGCGCTGTACAACCGGATCGACATCGGCCTCGACACGTTCCCCTACGGCGGAACGACGACCACTTGCGAGGCACTGTGGATGGGCGTGCCGGTCGTGACGCTCGCCGGTGCAACGCACGTCAGCCGCGTTGGCGCCAGTTTATTGTCGCAGATAGGGCTAGATGACATGGTTGCGCGCAACGCGGGCCGGTACTTGCAGATAGCCGCGGATCTGGCCGGGGATCCACAACGGCTGGCTGCGCTCCGCAGCGGACTTCGCGATGTGATGGGGAAATCGTCACTGTGCGACGCGCCCGGCTTTACGCGGCGGCTGGAAGCGGCTTATCGCGCGATGTGGCGAGCGTGGTGCGAGTCGCGGGAACAAGCGACAGTTGCTCGCGCGGGGTGAGATCGCGGCGCAATAGGAAACGTTTGCTACAATGCGTCAGCGAGCTATAGTTCTCGCTTCAGTATCGAACGGAACGATACCGTCGACGAGATGGACGCCCCACCGCCGTTCTTTGCCGTCAACGACCATGACAATTTCTGCCGGGCCGGCGTCCAATTCAATTTGATCACGCGGGACGATTCTGCCCGGGCCAACTTGGGCCAGCCGCCTCGACGGTCCATTGGCTTCAAGAAACAACTGCACGTGTGCGGAGTAATGTGGCCGGATGTCAGATTCATCGATCATGTGGATGCATTCCGATGCGGTTAGGCGCGCACGCGTCTACGCCGAACAACGGCAAATTGAATTACGCGAACAGTTAGGTGCAGGTTACGATGGAGTCGTATTTTCTACGAACCGGGAATCGGTAATCAAGTCGCTTCGATTCGACAAATTGTACCTTAGAGAACGAGACGTCTATCTCAGAATCAAGGAAAACCACATTGAAAAAATTGAAGGATTTACTATTCCAGCGCTATTGGATTTTGACGACCAGCTTTGGGTTGTCGAGATGGAGATCGTCTCTCCCCCTTTTGTCGTCGACTTTGCCGGTGCAGGTTTAGATACCACATCGAGCGATTATCCGCCAGAGGTTTACGAAGAATGGGAACGCGAGAAACGCGAGCAGTTCGGCGAGAATTGGCCCAAAGTTCTGTCTATTCTATCGGGATTTCGCCGTTTCGGAATTTACTTGGCGGATGTTAAGCCTGGCAATATTGAATTTGGGCCGGAAGAAGTTGATTAACATCAGCACAACAACATCAACGGTTTAGAGAACACAATGGCCTGGGTTTATCTACTACTCGCCGGATTTATGGAATGGGGTTGGCCGGTCGGTTTGAAGTATGGCGTTGACGAAGAGGGTTACCACTTTTGGCCGCTGTTCGGGTCAGTGGTTTCGATGATTTTCAGCGGGGCGTTTTTGTTGCTGGCCCAGCGGACGATTCCGATGGGGACCGCTTACGCCGTCTGGACCGGCATCGGCGCCGTGGGGGCGTTCGTGTTGGGCATCGTGTTGTTCAAGGAACCGGCACAATTGATGCGGTTCGTGTTTGTCGGCGTGATTATTGTGGGGATCATCGGATTGAAATTATCGTCGGAGCATTGAGCAGGCCTTAGAATCCAACATCACAACCGGCTCGGAAACAACTGCAACTCCGGCACCACCGCTCGCGACGGGAGTGATGCGACGAATAGGACCGCATCGGCGACGTCCTGCGGTTGCAGCGCCTGGTCGAGGACCTCGCGCGGCGTCGGCACCGGGCGTTTGGCGAGGATTTCGGTGTCGCACAGTCCCGGGAAAATGATCGTTGTGCGGATGCCGTTCGCTTTTTCCTCCACGCGGGTGCCGTGCGCCAATCCGCTGAGGCCATGTTTGCTGGCCTGGTAAGCAACGCCGGAGACGTCCGGCATTTGCACGGCGCCGGTGGAGAGGTAAACGATCAAACCACCGCCGCCGGAACGCATCACCGGCACAACCGCGCGGGTGCATAAAAACGCGCCGGTCAGATTCGTGGCCAACATCATTTCCCACGTATCCGGCGAGAGGACATCCAGGCTGCGGTCAGGGATGTTCGTGCCGGTGGCATACACCAACAGGTCGATGCGGTCCCGTTGCTCCGCCGTGTCGTTGATCAAACGTTCGACGTCGCTGCGGACGGTCGTATCGACTGGGTAGATTTCCAGCTCGTGCCCTTGAGCGGCAACTTCCGTCTGCAGTTCCTTGAGCGCCGCTTCCCGCCGCGCTGCGGCGACAACGTGGGCGCCGGCGGTAGCCAAAGCGGCGGCGATCGCGCGTCCCATTCCGCTCGAGGCCCCGACGACGACGGCGGTTTGACCGTGTAATGGATGTGTCATGTTGGATTCCGAACCGTATATTGAGCGTTACCCCTCGGCAAAGCCGGAGGCGGGGAGCGGGAAATTTGCCCGGTTTATTTGCCATCCGCCCCCGATTTCGCCGGGGGGTCGCGACAAATGCACGTTGTGCGTCCGCCACCGAGAATAACATGTCGCCGCCCGACGGGATACAATACAATCGACGCCACGAGTTCAACAAAACATACCGCGATGCCAACAGGAGTTTGTACCGTTGTCGAGTGAAAAGATAGCCGTCGACACGATCGTGTCCCCCCCGTTTATGGAGAACAGTCTAATCGTCCGCGTCGAAGGCCGTGACGATTGTCTCGTCGTCGATCCGGGATTTGAGCCGGAGGCGATCGCTGAAAAAATGGCCGAATTGGGTGTCGAGCCGGCCATGGTCCTGCTCACGCACGGGCATGCTGATCACATTGCCGGCAACGGATACTTTAAGGAACGTTGGCCCGATGTGCCGTTGGTGATCGGCAGCGGCGACGCCGGCATGCTCACCGACCCGCGGGCCAATCTGAGTGCACTCGCGGGGGGCAGTATCGTCAGCCCACCGGCGGACCGGACCGTGGATGAAGGAGACGTGTTTGAAGCTGCGGGGATTTCGCTTCGCGTGTTGGAAATCCCCGGCCACTCCGCCGGGCATGTCGTGTTTGTGATCGAACAGTCGCAACCGAATATCGTGTTGGGTGGCGACGTGTTGTTCCAAGGGAGCATCGGGCGATTTGATTTTCCAGGCGGCAACGAACGAAAACTGCTGGATGGCATCCGCACAAAACTTTACACCTTGCCGGATGTCACGATCGTCTACCCCGGACACGGTCCGCCGACGACCACCGGTGAAGAAAAACGGGCGAATCCCTTTGTGCACATGTAGCAAACCCAACGGCGGCCGCACGGTCCTATGATTACCCTCGATCACTTTCACCCGTTGATTCAACAGTGGTTCCGCACGCGTTTTGCGGGACCGACTGAGCCGCAACAGCGGGGTTGGCCGCACATTGCGACCGGCCGGCACACGTTGATCGCGGCTCCGACCGGGAGCGGCAAGACGCTGACCGCGTTCCTGGCCGCAATCGACCGGCTGTTGAAGTTGGCGCTGGCGGGGGAGCTTGAGCAGCGGACATATGTCGTCTACGTCTCGCCGCTGCGGGCGCTCTCCAACGACATGCACCGCAACTTGGAAGCCCCGCTGGATGAGATCATGCAGTTGGCCGCCGAGACCGGGCTGCAGGTGCCGCCGATCCGCATTGGGCTGCGTACGGGGGATACGACGCCATCGCAACGGGCTGCGCTGGTCCGCAAACCGCCGCACATTTTGGTCACGACACCCGAGTCGTTGTACCTGATGCTCACCGCTGAAAAGAGCCGAGCGAAGTTGAACGCAGTCGAAACGGTGATCGTCGATGAAATCCATGCCCTGGTCCGCGACAAGCGGGGGTCGCATTTGTCGTTGACGCTCGAGCGTTTGCAGGCATGGTGCGAACGGCCGTTTCAACGCGTGGGGCTTTCCGCCACGCAGCGGCCGATTGAAGATACGGCACGGTTTCTGGTGGGCTATCAAACTCGGGACGAGTCGCAGCTCCCGTGCGAAATCATTGATGTCGGACACCAGCGGGAACTCGATTTGGCGATCGAGATTCCCCCCAGCGAACTCGGTGCCGTCTGCATGCACGAACAATGGGCCGAGGTGAACGAGCGGATCGCCGAATTGATCAACAGTCACCGCAGCACGTTGATCTTTGTCAATACGCGGCGGATGGCGGAGCGAATCACGCATCTGCTGACGGAATTGATGGGTGAAGACGCGGTCAGCAGTCACCACGGATCGTTGGCGGCGAATCTACGGCTGGACACCGAACAACGCTTAAAGGAGGGAAAACTCAAGGCGGTCGTGGCGACGGCGTCGTTGGAGTTGGGAATTGACATCGGCTACATCGATCTGGTGATCCAAATCGGCTCACCCCGATCGATCGCCACGTTCCTGCAGCGGGTGGGGCGTTCGGGACACTCGTTGGGGTTGATTCCCAAAGGGCGGCTGTTTGCGCTGACGCGGGACGAGTTGTATGAGTGCATGGCCCTGTTGCGGGCCGTGCGCGGCGGGCGGTTGGATCGTATTCCGATTCCGAAGGCTCCGCTCGATATCTTGGCACAACAAGTCGTCGCCGAAGTCGCTGTCAAGGAATGGAACACCGACGAACTGTTTGCCGCGTTTCGCCGGGCTGCCCCCTATCACGAATTGTCGCGGGCGGACTTTGACGAAGTCGTGCGATTTTTGAGCGAGGGCGTCGCACACGCCAATGGGCGCAGCCGGGTCTTTCTGCATCACGATCAAATCAACCGCCGGCTTCGTCCGCGCCCGGGCGCGCGAATGGCAGCGACGATGAACGGCGGCGCGATTGGCGAGGTGGCCTCGTACCGCGTCGTTGCCGAACCAGAACGGACCGTTGTCGGCACGCTGGATGAAGAGTTCGCCGCCGAAAGCCAGGCGGGCGATATTTTTCTGTTGGGCAACACCTCCTGGCGGATTCAATACGTTCGCGGCGGCGAGGTGACCGTCACCGACGCCCACGGCGCGCCGCCGTCGATCCCCTTTTGGCGGGGCGAAGCCCCTGGCCGAACGCTGGAACTCTCGGCGGAGGTCTCGCGGCTGCGGGAGGAACTGGAACCGCTCTTGCACGATGAAGAGAGCGCCGCGGAATGGCTGATCGCCGAAACTGGTATTTCGCCCGAAGCCGCCGCGCAGGCTGTGACGTACGCGGCCGCCCAAAAAGCGGCGCTGGGACTATTGCCGACCGGGAAGCGCGTTGTCTTCGAGCGGTTCTTTGATGAAAGCGGCGGTATGCAGATGTTGATTCATGCCCCCTTTGGCGGACGGATCAACACCGCCTGGGGCATGGCACTCCGCAAGCGGTTCTGCCGGTCGTTCGACTTTGAATTGCAGGCGACCGCTGACGACAACGGCATCATCCTCTCGCTCGGCCCGCAGCACAGTTTTCCGCTGGAGAGCATGTTCGGCATGCTCAATCCCCAGACCGCGCGGAATCTGGTCGAGCAAGCGGACCTGGAGGTTCCCACGTTTCAAATCCGCTGGCGGTCGCGAGTCACCCGTTCCCCCCTGGCGGTGGACCCTCACCCGTTCGCTGCTGGTAGCCCGCATAAACAAAGAAAAAAAAGTTCCGCCGCCGCTGCAGCGGTTTCGGGCGGATGACTTATTGACGGCGGTGTTTCCCAAACTGACCGGCTGCCAGGAGAATATCACCGGCGATCACGAAATTCCCGACCACCCGCTCGTGCAACAAACAATGGCCGATTGCCTGTTCGAGGCGATGGATATTGACGGTCTAGAAAATGTACTCTCCGCCGTGCAGGCGGGCGAGATTACGTATGTCCCGCGAGACACGCGCGAACCGTCGCCGTTTTGTTACGAACTGCTCAACGCCAGTCCATATGCATTTCTGGATGGCGGCGAGTTTATCGAACGCCGCGCGCGGATGGTCGCCACGCGGCGTTCGCTCAACGTCGAAAACTTGAGCGATCTCGGCCGGCTCGATCCGCTGGCCATTTCCCAAGTCCGCGATGAAGCGGCGCCAACGGTTCGTGACGCGGATGAACTACACGACGCCTTGTTAGGGCGCATTCTCCTCCCCGTTGGTGAGGCGGCCGACTGGGGACCGCACTATTTGGAATTGGAATCCAACGGACGGGCGACGACTGTCACGCTGCCGGACGGTCGCCGCGGATGGGTGGCCACCGAACGACTGCCGGCGGTACAGGCCACGTTTGACGACGTGAACGTCTCCCCGCCGGTGACAGTTCCCGACAGCGTGCAGCGAGATTGGGCCTCGACGGATGCGCGCGTGGCGATTGTTCGCGGCTTGTTGGAAATGTGCGGCCCGATTTCGGTCGAAGAAGTCGCCGCGCGAACTTGGACGACGATCAACCAAGCTGCTGCTGCACTGGAAGCGCTGGAAGGGGAAGGAGTCGTCCTGCAAGGCCACTTCACGCCCGCTTGCTATGACGAAAAACCGGCGGACGATCAACCCGTAGGCGATGTGCAGCGGGAATGGTGCCATCGGCGATTGTTGGCGCGGATCCATCGGCTGACGCTGCAAGGTTTACGGAAACAAATCGAACCGGTCGGCGTCGATATCTTTCTCCGTCACCTGACGCGTCATCAACAGGTGTTGCCCGAAACACGACGCACGGGGGCGGACGCGGTGTTTGATGCGATTGCGCAACTGCAAGGCTTGGACATCCCCGCGGTCGCCTGGGAACGGGACGTACTTCCGGCCCGCGTCGAAAACTATCAGCCGGCCTGGCTGGATGAATTGTGCATGACGGGTGAAGTCGGCTGGGGACGGCTGTATCCCCCCCGCCGCGACCCGCAGCGGAGCCGGCCGATGGTCAGCCTGACCAAAATTGCCCGGATTTCGTTGTACCTGCGATCCGATGCTGATTGGTTGAGTTCGTCGTCCGTGCCGTTTGACGTTGCGGAATTGACTTCGCCGGCGCAGCAAATCC
>CALFYU010000045.1 GCA_937952455.1 uncultured Planctomycetaceae bacterium | reverse complement strand
TCAGCACGCCGTCGGCCAGCGACACGATGCCGGGGATCGCGGCGAACGTGATATCAGCGAACGATTGCGCCTCGAGGCCGATGTCGCCCATCGCTTCCGCAGCCGCGCGCAGCCGTTCCACTTCCGCCGGATGAGAAACCTCCCCTGCTGTTGACCATGTTGCGCAAACGCTGGTGGCTATTTGGACTCATAGCCGTGATCTCGAGTGCCTTGAGCTATTACATCGCAACCGAGTTTCGCGCGGTCAGTGCCTCGATCAGCGGCAGCTTGATCTATACCGGTTTGCCCGCTCCTCCGGGTCCGGAGGTCTACCGACCCCCGTCACTGGAGACCTACAAGCAAGTGCTTTTCACGACCGAGAACGTGCAGAAAATCGCCACCCGCCATGGCTTGAGTCTCCCGCCGGACCGTCTGGCTCGGCTGTTTGAAGTCAAAGTCATCGGCCGGTCGAGCGTCATGCAGATCGACCTCAATTGGCCCGATCCGGAGACCGGTGTCGCGATCGTCAACGACACGATGCAGGTTTTGATCGAGGAAGCGGCGGCGGGGCGGCAGTCGATCTTGTCGCAGCATATTAAACACGTCGAAGCGATCGCCCTGTCGGCAAATGCTGAAGTGGCGAACGCGGCGGAAGAACTTCGTGCGGCACGGATTGCCCACGACGGCGAGCTTCGGTCCAATGGGCTGGCGACCGAGCGTTATTCTGACATGCTGCAACGCATCTCCGGCACGCAGTCCTCAATCGATCTTAAGGAGGTCGAAATCAGCGGCGTAGAAAGCCAACTCGCCCGAGCGGAAGCGCAACGGTCCAAACAGCTCAGCCTGTACCAGACCGAGTTGGTAAAGCAGCGGCAATTGCAACTTGATCTGATCATGAAGGAGTATAACCAGGCTTCGGCCCGCTTCGCCGAGTTGACAAAGCTCAAAACAGAACTGGGACAGGTCGACACAACCGGCAAGCACGATTCGGTGCTCGAGTGGGAGACGGCCTTCGGATCGATCGGACTGACGACATTGGGACCGCTCGGCCAAGTGCTCGGCGACGAGTTATCGGCACTGAAGTCCAACATCACTCAGACGGATAAACGCATCTCCGATTTGAAGTTTCAACTGACGTCACTTCAAGATCATCGGGAAATGCTCAAGGGCCGGCTTGCGAAATACAATGACGACGCGACGCAAGAGGCGGGCGGAATGGCGCTCGCCAGCTCGATGGCCGTTGTGGATCGCGAACGTGCACTCGAAGCGGCCGAGGCCCGCTCAAAGCTGTTCGAGCAGCAATTGGCCAACATGAAGCAGTTGGAGCAATGCCGTTCGCGCGAATTCGCCCTGTTGGTGCCGGCGAGCCTCGAAACGGCCGTCATCTCATCGAATACTAAGAAGCTGTTCGTCATGTCGTTTTTCGCGTGTTCGATCCTGTTGGTGTGCCCGGTCGCCGTGACTGAATGGCTGCTGCAGCGGGAATCCCCCGTGTCGACGTTTGCCCGGCGTTGGAGCCTGCCGCTGATGACCGATCGCGTTTGTGCGCATTTTGCGCGACGGAAACACAGGACGATCGAGGGAACGGATGGCGAGTCGATCCGCATGGCGGCGCTGCGGATTCAGCAATCCCTACTGCAATCGTCGAACGTCGTGCTATTCAGTGGCCTCGGCGATGCCCCGACGCCTGCGGGCGTGTTGAGCAGCATTTCTGAATGTCTCGCCAATCGCGGCGAGCGGGTGCTGCTGGTCGACGCCGTCGATCGCCACGGCGGCAAATATGCATCCAGCCAAGCGGTGAGCGAGTTGTCCGCGCCTTCTGCAGCAGCAATGCACACAAAGACCGCAACTGAAGGGACCACTGACGCGGAGCTCCCCGACAAACGGACCAAGGGACTCTCCGACGTGTTCTGCAACGGTGAACCGGTCGTGTCCGAGTTGATTCAACACACCGAGCACCCCTGCGTCGATTTGATCAGCAGCGGGGACGGGTCCTTTCCGGTCGAGGCGATGGCCTCCGAACGCTTGACGGAGTTGCTCATGGACTGTCAAAGCTCGTACAGCATGATTTTCGTCGCAGGTCCGCCAATCTCGAGTCGCGCCGACTTTCAAATGCTGGCTGCACGGGCCGACGCCATCGTTCTGACGGCCGACGGACGTTCCGTCAAACATCCTTCCAGCCACGCAGCGGTTCGCGATCTCATCGAGTTGCAGGCTCCGATCATCGGCATGATGGCCTAGGCCGCCGTTTTACCAAGTACCGCACAGCGGCGCCGAAATCGGCGGTTTTGAGTTCGCGATAGATGAACACGGATGAAACACAGATTTTCAATCGTGAATCGAAAAAAACCCAAGCCGACGGCTTGCCGTCGTAAGCGGCGTTCCCAGTCGAGCGACTGGGGGAATCGGCCAGCAACCGCACCAATTGCCGGTAGACTCGCGAAACCAACAAAGACATGGGCGAGTTTCATTGATTCCGAGAGAGAAAAGGACTGGCTGTGCGAATTGGATACCTAATCAATCAGTACCCCATGCCGAGCCAGACGTTCATCGGGCGCGAGATCCGCGCGCTGGAAGACTTGGGCGCGACGGTCCACCGGTATGCCTTGCGCGAGTGGGACGGCCGGTTGGTCGACGAGCGCGATCGCCGCGAACGCGCCGCCACGCGGTATGTCACGGGCGTAGGCGTTTGGCAACTGTTATTTGCTCTGTTGCAGGCGCCGCTGCGCAAGCCAAGGCAATTCTTTTGTGCCGCACATTTATCGTGGCGCGTCGCTCGCCGCAGCGACCGGTCGTTGTTGCGGCACCTGATCTACTTGGCCGAAGCATGCGTGTTGCACGGTTGGCTCATTGAGGACAGGATCGAACACCTGCACGTGCACTTTGCGACAAACTCGACCGAAGTTGCCATGTTGGCTCACGTCCTCGGCGGGCCGCCGTACAGCTTTATGGTTCACGGCCCGGAAGAGTTCGACCGCGCGGTGACGTTGTCACTCGACGAAAAGGCGGCCAGAGCCGCGTTTGTCGCCGCAATATCAAGCGATGCGCGGAGTCAACTGTGTCGCTGGGTCCGGTTTGAAGACTGGTCGAAGATTACGATCGTGCGCTGCGGGCTGGACGACGATTACTTAACAACCCCACCGGAAACGCTGGCCCCGAATCGGCGGATCGTCTGTGTCGGCCGGCTGTGCGAGCAGAAAGGACAGGTCCTGCTCGTCGAGGCCGCAGCGCGGGCCGCCGCGTCCGCCGGTGATTTTGAATTGGTGCTCATCGGCGACGGGGAGCTGCGTCCGGAGGTCGAATCCGCGATCCGCCGGCATCGGTTGGAAGACATTGTCCATCTGGCCGGCTGGGCAGATCACAGCGAGGTCCGGCGGCAGATTTCCGCGTCGGCAGGACTCGTATTGGCCAGTTTCGCCGAAGGGTTGCCGGTGGTGATCATGGAAGCTTTGGCGCTGGGCCGTCCCGTGATCAGCACCTGGATCGCCGGGATTCCCGAGTTGTTGACCGATGGTGAAACCGGCTGGTTGATCCCAGCGGGAGACGTCGCAGCGCTGGCAGACGCACTCGTTAAAATGTTATCAACTCCGGCCGAGGAGCTATCGCGAATGGGGACCATCGGCCGGGCACGGGTCCTGCAGCAGCACGACGTCCGTCTCGAAGCCGAACATCTTTACAAAATGATTACGTTTGGCAACGGCAGTTTGGACGAACAAACGCCGCTCGCCATGTTTCCGGGAGAAACTCGCGAGCTACAAACGACGGCGCCCTCGCCTCGATGATAGAATTTACGTTTTTGCTTGCCCACGCAAGTCCGCAAGGCTTTTTGATCATGCAGATCGCAGCGTATTTCATCGCCGTACTGGCGGCGATCCCCACGGCCATTTTTGTCACGCAGTGCCTGGCGGCGATTGTCGCAACGTCGTTCAAGCGGACGAACGCTGCCGAGAATCAGACGGACATTGCGGCGGCCGTGATCGTTCCAGCACACAATGAAGACCAAGTGCTCTCCGCTACGCTCGATTCGCTGCGACCGCAATTGGGCACGCGGGGGCGGGTGGTGGTGATCGCCCATAACTGCAGCGACGCCACGGCGCAGGTGGCACGCGATGCTGGGGCCGAAGTCGTCGAAG
>CALFYU010000044.1 GCA_937952455.1 uncultured Planctomycetaceae bacterium | reverse complement strand
TGCCGAAGGCACAAGAGGCAGCAGTTTCCGCGGTCCCTGCCCAACACGCCTCCTTATTACCTTTGAGGGCTCAAATTGCGGCTTCTTGCGGGCGGTGTTACGGTTGGCATCCACCGGCAACAAGACACCACAAGCAGCAGCGTGCCATCCCGCCCCGGCAAACTGGTGAAACTCAAACGATTGAAGTGATTCTGCCGGAAATGCCGATAACGGATTCGGGGTTCTTCCACCGTCCGTTTCCGCGCAGGTATCTCACAACATGCGGTTCTTGCTGGCGCTGACTTCTTGCCTGCTGCTTTCCGGCTGCATCGTGCTGCAGCCGCGCGCCGAGAATCCCTTCCCCAACATGAACACCATCGCTGTGGTTCCCTTCTTCAACCAGTCGGCGATGCCGGGGGAAATCAATGACTTGGGACGGACCTTCGGGCAGGCCTATGCTTCGGAACTACAAAAAATCCAGGGCTACGACGTCCTGCCGCTGGGGGTGGTCGAAACGGCCATCATTGAAAATCGGCTCCAATTCCGAGACGAACACGACGTTCTGAGATTGGCAAAAATTCTGGATGTCGATGCCGTCGTCGTAGGGACGATCACCACGTATAACCCGTGGTACCCGCCTGAAATCGGGATGAAGGTCAACTGGTACTCAACCAAAAACTGGACGATTCTTCCCGACGGGGAACCGTGCGGTCCCTGCGAGGACTTTGAATTGGACGAAGAGGGGGAATGCCCCTGCGGTCATTATGACCTCCCCGGATTGCTCACCAAGGAGGGGAACAGCTTCATTCGCGGACAAAGCCCTGCCGGGTCATTCAATGACCGTGCCGAGCCGCTGTTTGGGTTCGAGGGAAATCAATCCGCCACTTACGCACAAGGCGGATCAACGGCCAATCGCCCGATGACGGCGATGCCGCCGCAACAAAGTCCGCCGGCGCGGATTCCGATCGCGACGCCGCGCTACCCGCAGCAGCCCGTTGAAGAAACGGCCGATCCACCGCTGATCACCGAGTCGCCGATTCAATTGCTGCATCCGATCGCGCACTTTCCGCTTGGCGACGACCCGGCGCAGTATGGACCGATCACGCGAGAAACGACGCAAGCGGTCGCCTTGGCCAATCAGGTTCCGATTGAGGTCTTGCAGGAGACAACGCCCGTCATTCAGGCCAGCGCGGACAACGACGTGCCGCAACAATTGCCATTACTCGCGCCGCCGGTGGAAGAGACGCCGCCGCCCGTTGAGTCACCGCCGCGGAGGAAGGAGACCGTTGCCTTGGAGCCGGTACCAATGCCGCAGGAAATGCTGCCGCTGCCGGGAACCTTTGTCGAAGTTGAGCGGGATCACACCAAGCCGGTCATGTCCTATACCGAGATGTTTGATGGTAAGAATGAGGAAATCGTGGAGTTGTTGCGCGATTACGTCGAGTTGCAGGGGGACAAGCGAAGTGGCGGTTGGGAAGGCTATATGCAACGTACGGATGATTACATCGAGTTTTGCTGCCACATGATGATCGTAGACATGCTTTCCCTGCACGGCGGCGCGTTGCGGACGAAAGTCTGGCTCAAACTGCGAAAAAACCCATAAGGCCGGATTGAGATACCGATAAGAGAGTGTGGCCGGTGGCCAGAAAAGAGTAGGCGGTAGGCAGAGGGCAGTAGGCAGAAGCGAGTGGCCAGTGGCCAGACGGGACGGCTAACCCGACAGTCTAAGGTCTAAAGCCTACAGTCTCATCCCTCGAGCCTGTTCCCTCAAGCCTCAAGCCTTGTTTCCTACAGCCTAGAACGAGGTCCTACGATGCAGCGCGGCGTGAATGTCTTGGCGTTGGTGAAGGATTCCGAGCGGTACGTCTTTCTCTATGACGAGGAGAGCGCCGCGACGCTGTTGCGGACGTTGGGCAAATATGCCAGCGACCGGGAGTTGAGCTTTTCCTGGTACGACGCCGCCGTCCTCAGCCAAAAAATCCGCCGCCTCGCCCGCGAACACCAGGAACGGGCCGGCACGCTGGAAGAGTTGGACCGGTGATAACAGGCCTTAGACTTTAGACTTTAGGCCGTAGGGCTTGTGAGTTTGACGTCTGAGGAACTGAATCACGAAATGCATGCCTGGAATCGAGGGCATTCCTCCGCCAACCCTAAAGTCTAAGGTCTACAGCCTACGGACTCCCCGATCCATGCACGCCGCAATCGCCGACTTCCTCCGCTATTTGCGCATTGAACGCAATGCTTCGGAATTGACGATCAAGTCGTACAAAGAAGACCTCGACAGCCTGCTGGAAGCGCTCGATGAGCGGTTGGGGGGCGTTCCGGCGTCGGTGGATCGGATCGGTATCAGTACGCTGCGGGCGTACATCGCTTATCTGCACGACTGCGAATATGCCCGTACGACGATCGCCCGCCGCTTGGCCTGTTTGCGGAGCTTTTTTCGCTATTGCCATCGCGAAGGATTGGTCGAGTCCAACCCGGCCAAAGCGCTCCGCACGCCGCGGGCCGGCAAACGTCTGCCGCACTTCTTATCGACTGAACAGCTGGCGACGCTGTTAGAAACGCCGCCCGCCAATACCTGGGACGGGTTGCGCGATCGGGCGATCTTGGAAACGCTTTATTCCGCCGGGTTGCGAGTGGCCGAACTGGTGGCAATGGACATCGAAGACTGGGATCGCGACGCTGATGTCCTGCGGGTGATTGGCAAGGGGCGCAAGGCGCGCTTCGCTCCGATCGGGACCTACGCCGCCGAAGCCTTGGTCCGCTGGCTGGAATGCCGGGCGACGCGGCCGAATATTAAGCCCGAGGCGCGCTTTGCCGTGTTCATCAACAAAAACGGCGGTCGGCTCACCACGCGGAGCATCGGCCGCATGCTCGACAAACACCTCAAGACTGCCGGCCTGGACCGTATCACCAGCCCACACACGTTGCGGCACAGTTTTGCCACGCATCTCCTGGATGGCGGGGCGGATCTGCGAAGCGTGCAGGAACTGCTGGGCCACAAGAGCCTGACGACGACGCAAATCTATACCCACGTCAGCACGAAGCGGCTCCGTGACGCCTATCAACTGGCGCACCCGCATGCGGCCAAGAAGGCTTGAGGCTTGCGGCGACAGGCCTGAGGAGCGAAGGCTTTGGGCTTTATCCCTTTTGCTGTAGGCCCGGCCAGGCGCAATATTCCCCTTAACGGCGAACCATTGTTTGCCCGCATGTGACCCGATAAAGTAGCACATTCGCACGGTCCGCTGGGCGTGCGATGTCGCCTGAATCGGCCAACCCTCAAGCCTGTCCACTCAAGCCTCAAGCCTAAAAATGATCGTCAGTTGGAATTGGTTAAAAGAATACGTCGACCTCGACATGTCCGTCGAGGAATTGACTGAGAAATTGACTCTCTCCGGTTTGAACCTGGAAGAGACCGAGGCGTTTCCCGAGGATTTGGCGATTGATTTGGAGGTCACCAGCAATCGGCCGGATTGTTTGGGGCATATCGGGATCGCGCGCGAGATCGCGGCGCTGTATGACAAAGAGATCACGATTCCCGCCGCCAACGTCGATGAATCGTCGGCCAAGACCGCTGATGCGACATCCGTCGAGATTGAGTGCGAAAACCTGTGCCCGCAGTACATCGCCCGCGTCGTGCGGGGGGCCAAGGTGGCGGAGAGTCCCGCCTGGCTGAAAAGCCGGCTGGAAACGCTCGGCATTCGCCCGATCAATAACGTCGTCGACATCACCAACTACGTGCTGATGGAATGCGGGCAGCCGCTGCACGCGTTCGACATGGACAAGCTCCACGAAGGCCGCATCGTTGTCCGCCGGGCGAAGGCGGGCGAGAAACTGACCGCCATCGACCAGCGGGACTACGAACTGCAGCCGGAGATGTGCGTGATTGCCGACGCCGATCGTCCGGTTGCGATCGCAGGCGTGATGGGGGGCTTGGAAACCGAAATCGGTGACGACACGACGAACATCTTGATCGAGGTCGCCGATTTTCGCCCGCTGTCGATTCGCAACACCGCCCGCGCGCTGAACCTGCACAGCGATTCGTCGTACCGGTTCGAGCGGGGCGTGGATCCGCACGGATTGGATTGGGCCAGCCGCCGTTGTGCGGAGTTGATTCTGGAATTGGCCGGCGGCGAATTGCTGGAAGGGGCCGTCGTAGCCGGGGCAGGACGCAAGGTCAATGTGGAGCCAGTCGAATTGCGCTTCGCGCAGATCTCGCGTATTTTGGGGATCGACATTGCCAAGGACGAGGCGGTGCGGATCCTGACGGAGTTGGGATTTGAGCAACAGGGGTCGGCAACGGCGACCTCCTGCCGGATGGTGCCTCCTTCGTGGCGGCGCGATTTGACGCGGGAGATCGACTTGATTGAAGAGATCGCCCGCATTCACGGTTACGATCAGATTCCCGAAGACGTGCTCGTGCCGCTGACAGCCAGCAGCAAACGGGTGGTCGACCACGTTGCGGACCGCGTGCACGGGGTGCTGACCGGCAACGGTTATTTCGAGTCGATCACGATGTCGTTCGTCGACGACGAACTGTTGGGCCTGTTCCGTCCGGTCGGCGAGGGTGAGCCGCTCCGGGTGGAGCATTCCTCACGAAAGCGGGAGAACGTCCTGCGGCAAAGCCTGGTTCCCAGCTTGCTGCAATCCCGCCGCGAAAATGAAAAACGGGGGACGTTTAACGCCCGGTTGTATGAGATCGCCGACGTCTATCTCGCGGCCGCTCCGGGGCAGCCGGGGTCCGAGCCGTCGCGGCTGTCGCTGGTCAGCGGCGATTCGTTCTTCGACGTCAAAGGACTGGTGGAGCTGATCGCCACGGCGGTCAATCACGACTCGCGGGTCGAGGTCCGCCGGAGTGACCTTTCGAGTTTCGCTGCCGGCCGCGGCTGCGAGGTGTTGCTCAACGGCAAACTGTGGGGCTGGCTGGGTGAAGTCGCGGCGGACGTGAAGGGTGCGCTCGACCTGCGGGACGATGTGATCGTGGCGGAATTGGATTTCGACTTGTTGGTCGAGACGGCCGATCTGACGCCGCAATTCGGGGCGATCCCGCAATTCCCGCCGAGCGACCGCGACTTGAACTTCATTCTCGACGATGCAGCGACGTGGCAGCAGGTCGCCGAGACGGTCACGGTAGCCGCGGGGCCGCTATTGGAGGACTTGCACTTCGTCAGCCAATATCGGGGCAAGCAGATCCCGGTGGGGAAGAAAAGCTATTTGCTCACCGCCCGCTACCGCGCCGCCGACCGCACGCTGACCGCCGAAGAGGTGGACGCGTCACAACAAGCGGTGATCGCCGCCTGCCGGGAGAAGTTGGGGGCGGAATTGCGGGGCTAGTCCTTCGCAATGCTGTTGCGCGTATCCGGCGGCGATTCAATCGCCATGGGGTTAGGGGCCGAGTGCGCATCAAACCGAGCGAAAATGGCGTATAGAAGGAGTCCTTGGGAAAGGACGAACAAGAAGGTCAATGCACAATTGATTATTGATACTGCGGCCAGCGTGGCGTCGAGCGATCCGCTACCAATCACGGTAAACGGAACGATCGCCAGCACGGCCCACACAGCGCATATGAACAAATTGATGCCCATTGAGATTGCCACCACCACGCGGCGTTTGATCGCGATATCTCGCCTGTAAACGCTGAGGGATAGTCCGCACACCCAGACGAACAACAGCAGTGCCTGAAAAACGAGCGGGCCCCATTCCATCTCAACGTAGGTCGTCGTGAAAGGGTCGGTCGCGATCACAATTTCAGATCTCCGCTTGAAGGAGGCGGTTTAACAGCGTTCATCCAATAGCATACCGCACCATGACAAAGGGGGCGAGCAAAATGCCCGCCCCCTGGTAACCCTCGCGATTCAAACGCTCCGCCTCACTCCGATTTCTGTTCGTCAAACGGACGGCCCGATTCGAGGCGGTATTGGAATCCGTCGCAGCCGAGATTTTCCAGATACTCGCCGATCGCGCGTGCCCCGTCGTCCCATTCGCCTTTGGGGACCCAGTTGAAGGTGGCGATGATTCCTTTTTCGGAATCTTCGTCGACTTTCAGACGCGGATCGTCGCCGATCGCTTTCATCTCGGGTGACGTCATCGCCTTCTTGATGACGTTGACCACCTCTTTGCTGGGTGCGACAAACTGCAGCGTCAGCGACGTGGGGAGCGCCGGGTTCTTGTCGGCAAAGGGGAACGTATCGGGCGTAATGCCGACGTTGGTGGTGACCTTCAAGGGGACCGGCATGCCGACGTCGTAGGTCAACTCGGCAAAGAACGCCGTCCACCCTTTTTCAGGGGTGTCGACGTGGGCGATGTAAGTGCCGTCCCCTTGGTCTTCCAGCGTATTGCTGGTGTAAATCGGGCACACGCTTTCGATGCGGAAGTCGCGGCATTCGGGATTCGTGGCTTGCCAGAGCACGACCTTTTCCGGCTTGTCGATAGTCTTGATTTCAATCGTGTTTTCGGCGGTCCGCTTCCAAGAGAACTTCGGACCGTCCTTCTTGGCCAAAACCGTTAAGTAAAAGGCGATCAAACTTTCGACAGCGTCCGATCCGCGGAGCGAATGGTCGGCGTTGGGCACGTAGCGGAGATATTTTTCGCCGGGCAGATCGTCGAAGTAATACCGCGACAAGTCGGGCGGAAAATATTGGTCGCCTGAGCCGTTGATGACATATTTGGGCATCGTCAGCCGGTGGCGGTAATGGTAAGGATCGACCAGCGCATGCAGCGCGTGCAGCCGCGGGTGGTCGGCCATCCGCATCAGTTTGTGCGCGACGTAATCCCCCACCGACGGCGAGAAAAAGCCGTAGCAGGAGAAATGGTGGTTCATCGATTTCTCGAGATTCAAAATGTCGATCACGATCGGGGCAATGCCCACCACACGGTCGTCCACCGCGCCGACCAACCACGTCGTCCAACCCCGCTTCGAGCCGCCGGCGACAAAGGATCCATCGACCGTCCGTTTGCCCCCTTCGTCAGAAGCCAGCAGTGCGGTCACCGCATCCATG
>CALFYU010000043.1 GCA_937952455.1 uncultured Planctomycetaceae bacterium | reverse complement strand
GCCCCCGGCCCCCTGAATGACCACCTGGTCTCCCAAGCCGACGCCGCCGCGGCGAAAAGCTTCGATCACTTGCGCCAGCGCGCAATTCGCCGGCCCGGCCAAATCGTCCGGCACGTTGTCGGGAACTTTGAAAACCGCCTGGCCGGGATTCAGGTAATAATATTGACCGTAGGCAGCGTTGAAGTGCGGATATTCATCGGGCGGGTAGCGATACCGCAGCGCCTCCTGACAACGGGGCGTGCTGCGCCGCAAACAACTGCGGCCACGGCCGCAGGGGCAAAAGTATTGGTAGACAATGCGGTCCCCCACCGCGAGCGGTTGACCGGCGGAGTCCTGCGTGACTCCCTCCCCCAGCACGGCGACTTCGCCCGCCATTTCATGCCCGATTGACAGACAAAACGGTGGCGTCCGCCCGCGGGAGACATCGTAATCCCCCCGCCAAATATGCAGGTCGCTGCCGCAGACATTCGCCATCCGCACCTTAACAAGCATCGCCCCGGCCGCCGGTTCCGGGACTGGAGACTCCCGCAGCGCAAACGGTTTCCGAACACCTGTAAACGCGGCAACTTGTCCCGTCTCGGCCATTGTCGGAACCCTCTGGGATTGAGAAATTTGCAGATATTATTAGACGCGGTTTGGAGCGCGTTCGCAACAGCGGGAGGGCGAGGCGAATAACGAGCAGCAGTGGATGTTTCGGGACGATGTCCTCATCAAACAGAACTCACGCAGAGACGCGGAGACGCAGAGGATTTTGTGTAGGCTCCTCCTTTTCTCTGCGCCTCCGCGTCTCTGCGTGAGATTTTTTTATGCAATTACGCCAGGTGACTCATAAAGATGCGTCGCAATCCGCATTACGAAGATACGTACAGCACCACCACCAACACCGTCGCCACCGCATACACCGCTGCCCAGGTCCATCCCGTAGCGAGATACTTGGCGAAGCGAGAGTCTTCTATGGCGGCGCGGATGTGCGTTTGGTCTTCCTGGGCCGGCAAGAATCGTCCCGCGGCCAGCAATATGCCGGCGATGAATGCACTGAGCAGGCCGAGAAACAGCGGAATGTTCCACGGTTTGGGCAGGTAGCGGTCGGCAAACGCGGCGGCGATCATGCCCACCAGACAAACACCAGCGATCGCGATGCCCGCGCGACGGCGGGGCGTCCATGTGCCAGGCGTGAAATGCATGCGATCCAGCCAAGTCGTTTGATCCTCGCTCGACGTTCGCACGGGCGTGCAGAAACTGACGACAATCAACACGGCAGCGCTGAGCGGCATGCCGACCAGTGCCCGCGTCGGCGGTTTCGTATGATCCCAGCGGAAAAACGGCCACTCTGTCAGTTGCCACGATTCGCCCAGGGCAGCCCATCCGCCCAATGCCCCAATCGCCGCATACCCGATGCCGATCAGCAGACAGGCCCATGCGCCGGCAGTTGTGCCGCGACGATAGAACAGCGCGCCGGCAATCACCACAAAAATCGGCGGCTGAAAAATACTGCCGATCATCCAGGCGGCATCGAGGAGATTCATGTTCGAGCGATGGCACAGGATTGCATACGTCAACCCGATTCCACCGGCGACCATCGTCACCAGCCGGCCGATGAGCAAATAGTGTTTCGTCGACTCCGTTGGCCGCCACGGCCGGTAGAGATCACGCTCGAACAGCGTCGCCAGACTGTTGAGATAGCTCGACGCCGTGGAATTCGAGGCGGCGACCAGCGCCGCGAGAAAAATGCCCCCCAAACCGACCGGCATCAGTTTTTGCACCAGCATCGGCAGGATCGAGTCGGCCGAATTCGTCGGCGGCTGAAACGCCGGATTCACCCCCGCCACCATCACCGGCACGATGTAGCAAAGGGTGAGCGGCCCGGTGAGCAGCGCCGCCCAGATCAAACCCTTGCTGGCTTCTTCCACGTTGCGCCCGGCGAAACTCCGCTGCAGCATGTATTGTGACGTGAACCAATAAGGCAGACCCAACACCAGGAGCATCAGCATCGTGCGGTAGTCATCCGGCTGCCCCGCCGGCCGCCACAGAATCCATTTTTCCGGTTGGATCTTGGCCGGATCGAACATCACCTCGACCCCGCCGCCGGCCTTGAGTCCCAGCGGCAGCAGGATCACCGCCCCCAGGATGATCAAAAAGGCCTGCAGCAGATCGGTATAAACGACGGCCAACAAACCGCTGAACAGGCAATAGACAATCACCACGACCGCCACACCGGCGATCACCTGTTCCATCATCACTGCACCGCCGAAGGCTCCCGTGAGCACGCGGGCGCAGGTGAGCATCGTCACCCCGCTGAACAGAGCGTAAAACAAAATCCACATTCCCGAGACCGCCATCGCCACACTCGGCCCGTAGCGGCGCTGGAGCAATTCTGAGAGCGTGGTAATCCCCAGCCGGCGAAACCGCGGCAAAAACGTGACGGCGCTGATCGCCGCCAACATATTGCCGGTCCAGGCCATCAGGAGCAGCGCCGCCCCGCCCGAATACGCGCGTCCGGCCGGTCCGACCAGATAGACGGCCGCCACATTGGTTGCCATCACCGACCCGCAAATCGCCCAGCGGTTGAGAGAACGACCGGCGATGAAATAGTCATCTTCGCTGCGCACATACCGCGTCAGCCACATCCCCACACCGAGCATCGCCGCGAGATAAGCGACGACGATGGTGAGGTTGATGATTGCGGCAGCAGTCATGGTGCGCGTCTCGGCGAGGGGGCAAATGAACGAATATGTTCGACCCAGCCTAATCGAAGACGCGTTTGGGTGAAACCATTGACCTGTGCCGGCCGTCTAAGAGACGAGAGGCATGAAACACCAAAACGTTGTGAACGCCAATACAAACGTAACAAAGATCGCCATGACCGACTGCAATGCGCCGTGTTCTGTTTCGGCGAACAGCAGTAGTGTGATCACCACGAACGGTACGATTGGTATCGAAACAAATATCAGGAACAGCGATATTTCCCAGAGCCACTCCGGGCCGAATTTCGTGTCCAAATGCCATCGGGCGACGACCAGCACAAAGACCGCGCCGGCAACTTGCAGCCAAATGAGCCGACGTACGGTGAACATGATATGACCAGCGCTTGCGAGGGATCGAGAACGGCTTCCTCGATTCTACCGGCGGCGATCCGTGGACACACGAGAATTCGCCGGTCACACCATGAAACCGTAGTAGTAAACGGCCAGTCCGGTCACCGATGTCATCGTGATGTCGATCGTCGATAGCCAGGCCAGCGGCTTGTGCAGGCGGCTGTGCGGCGAGGGGACCGGCGGGGACGGGAACCGCTTCAGCGCCAAGATGAGCGTCGTGGCCCACAGCGGCACGGTGGTGACGGCAAAAAATAGGTGTACGTACATCACGTTCCAAAAAAAAGCGTGCTGGGCGGCCGTGAGCGGCGAGGCGCGTTTTTTGAGGATTTCCTCGATCCCCCCCTGCCAGCGCATATCGATCTCAAACGCCGCCACGGCAACCAAGAGGGTTACCCCCAACAGGATTTGCAGATTGCGGTGCAGCAGGTAGTTCCGCTTGATCTTCACCTGAAACAGGCTGAACAGCAACAGCGGTACGACCAGCAGCAATGCACAGACGACGACGTCCAGCATAAAGGAGGACGGGTAACCCAGAAATCCATCCGCCATGAGTCGACCTCGCCTCGCCGCTAGTAAAGAACGTGACCTATCCAATCCTCCGTGCTGCGAACGCTCACGTTGGTGCTGCAAACGATAGCACACACTGTTTCCGCGGCCAAGGCTGCCGGACTGGTAGAATCAGTTTCAAAACCCGGTTGCGCCTGTTCATGAAACGGTCATACAAGTGTGGGGTGACGCGTCAGAGGGCTTTGAAACCAGTTGTCGTCAGGAGAGTGCCGCGCGTTGTGATTGGGACGCTTCAATCTCAGCCCACAGGCCGGGAGAAATGTCGTGCGGCGCTCCGGCAACGACCGCTGCCAACGCCTCCTCCAGCGGGATCCGCCGAACTCGGGCCAGCGCGGCCGCCGCAATCGCCGGTGCACGGCTCATCCCCGCTCCGCAGCAGATCAACAGGCGAATCCGCCGGTCGATACAGGTCGCTGCTAGATCGACTGCGATGTTCAGCCAAGTCGTCGAATTCCCCTCGCCGTCGATCAACGGCACGCGGCAATAGACAACGTCGCGGGGATAAACGATCGACGGCTCCTCGATCGCCAAGTCAATCACGGCCTTGACCCCCACGCTGAGCACGCCGCGTACGTCATTTGCGGCGCGGGCATTGGCGATCCATAGATGTCCAGGAATGATCTCTCGCATGCCGCCTCCTTAACGCGTTCTTCACAGTCGTCGCAGACGCCGCCGTGGCCCGCTTGCATTACCGTCCGGCGGTTGCCACAGTAGTGCAGCGCCGCGAACGACACTTGGGCGATTTTCGGTTCCCCTCCCCGCTGACAACGACCGCCGAGCCATGCCGCATGGACGAGACAAAGTTAAACCGCTGGCAATACATCACGATGGCCACGTTGTTCACGGGGTACGCTGGGTATTATATCTGCCGGTCAAACTTTTCGGTGGCCACCCCGCTGATTTTGGCGGAATATGGGGATGCGGGCATCGACAAGGCCGCTATCGGCAGCGTGGCTTCGATGGGGGTCCTCCTATACGCTCTGGGAAAGATCACCAACGGCCTATCGGCCGATTTTCTCGGGGGCCGGCTGCTGTTTTTGGGGGGTATGGTCGCCTCGGTCGCCTGCACCGTGGTGTTCGGGTTGTCCGCAGGATTAGCGGCCTTTACCGTCGTCTGGGCCGCCAATCGCTACGTGCAGTCGGGGGGCTGGGTGGCGCTGGTCAAGGTCTCGTCACGATGGTTTCCCCTGCGGCGGCACGCCACGATCATGGGGGTCCTCTCGATGAGCTATCTGTTGGGGGACGCATTCGCCCGGGCCTATTTGGGGACGTTTTTGAAATACGGCTGCGGTTGGCGGGCTCTGTTTTTCATTGCGGCGGCGACGTTGGGAGCGATTGCGCTCGTTTCGCTGTTCACCCTCAAGAGCAGTCCCCAAGATGTTGGCCTGCCTGAGCCGCTGACCAGCGCCGCAAACGTTTACGGCGGTGCGGGGGAACAACCGGTGCCGCCGAGTTTTGCGGAATTGATCGGCCCGCTGCTGGCCAGCCCGGCGTTTTGGCTATGCGCTGTGATGAACTTCGGCCTCACGCTGATTCGCGAGACGTTTAACTTCTGGTCGCCGACATTCCTCACTGAAGTGACCGGCGCGACCAATGAGGGGGCGGCCATCGGCAGTATGGTATTTCCGCTCGTGGGGGCGGCGTCGGCGCTGATTGCCGGAACGTTGTCGGACCGCTTCGACGGGCGGCACGCACGCGTGATCCTGCCGACGATCATCTTGTTGACCGCCGCACTGTGCATTTTGGCATTCGCCGACATGCAAGGACACTATACATTGGCCTTGGTGCTCCTGTCGGCGGTTTCGTTTTTTCTGATCGCGCCGTACTCCTTTCTCTCCGGCGTGATCGCCTGCGATCTAGGGGGCAAACGGGGAAGTTCAACCACCGCCGGTTTGCTGGACAGCGCGGGTTATCTGGGCGGGGTCGTCTCCGGCTGGGGGATCGGCCGCATTGCCGTGGACTACGGTTGGTCCGGAGCTTTTGGATTCTTGGCCGGTGTCTGCGCCGTGACGGCCGTCGTGGCGGGCGTGTATTGGATTCACCAGGAACGGACGCACCTCGGGCGCCGCGAGCTCGCGGCCGTGCTCGAGGTGAACGATTCGCAAGAAGGCGTACCCGGGCAATAGCGCCGATCGCGGGACCGCGCGGTTCTAACGATTACGACGATCATGCCACCGCCCCGCGTCCGTTTACAAAACACCGGCAAACTCTCACGTTTGTCCCTCCCGTTCGGGTGACTCGCAATAGCCCGGCGGCGGACGACGGGAAAGGGCGAAATCGCCATGCACGTCGAGTTTTGCGATGTCGACTGCCGCCAATTCACCGATTCAATATTGCTAGAGTGCCATTTTCTATCGTTTATCGTTGTTTGTCCCAGCGCCGAGCTGAAACCACGAAACAGCACAGGGGGGATTTCCGCGGCGTACG
>CALFYU010000042.1 GCA_937952455.1 uncultured Planctomycetaceae bacterium | reverse complement strand
GCAAACGCCATCCGCCCTGGCGGCGTCTCGCGGACATACAAATCTAGCTGTTTGATGCGGTAAGTCATGGGCGTCGTGAGGTGTTGCGAGAGGAATGGCGAACGCAGCGAGGATTGCTACTGCCACTGTAACTCTCCATGATCTTGCCCCGCAAGTGACCGGTGCAATGCCGACGGCGGGCGTTTTGTCCGACCAAAATAATAAAAAAAAACTCACGCAAAGACGCAAAGCTCGCAAAGGAGTCGCCAGGACGAGTCAGCGACGACGCGCTGCGTGTATGGTGAGGAAATGGTTCCCAAAGAAGAACTCTTTCGTCTCCCAGACGAAATCAACGAAGACGGTCGCAAGACATTTCGACATGGCATATCTCTTTGCGAGCTTTGCGTCTTTGCGTGAGTCATTTCTTGTAGGTTGAGTTGGATCGGCCACAGCGTCTCCCGACACCTGCCTGAAAACTGGCGAGAGTTTGACGGTTTTGCTGAACCGGCAAGCATCTCAATTCCGATGCCGACAAAGGATGCTCCCGCGCGGATGTGCCGGGACGTATTGCCTATTGTCTACAGTCGGACCCAGACATGCCCCCACTCCGCCTCGCCTTTTCGACCGCGATACTCGCGATGACAGCGGCGTGCTGGTGGCTTGAGCAAGGTCCGCTGGCGGCCCTCCCCCCTGCTCTGCCGGAGATCATCGACGGGACTCCGTACCGCGTCGTCGTGGATCACGAAGAGGCAACCGTCGACCTAAACTTCAGCGGCGATGAGCGCTACCTGATTGTCATGGCGAGCCTGGCGGGATCTGAAGGGGAGCACGTTGTTTCGATTTCCGGCCGACCGGTGTCCGGCGTGATATCACGACCGATCACCCCCGTGCAGCCGCTTGACCTCTCGCACCTGCCGCCGATTCAATTGCCGGACGTACCAAACACCGGCGCCGGCACCACAATCGCGGCGAAATCTCGCGACTTCTATCTGCATGTCACCGACGGCGCACTCGATGACCCGCGCAGCTATCGCCCCATACGCGCCGCGTTGATTGCCGAAGGACGGCACGTGCGGGTCTATCTTGACGGCGATCAAACCACCGGCGAATTGTATCCCGGCGTCGTGGCGGAATTGATTCGCATTTTCGATGAAGAGATCTATCCGGCAAGTTCACGACACTACGGCCGCGCGCTCGACGTCGACGGTGACGGGAAGTTCGCGGTCGTCATTTCGCACTGGTTGGGGAAATTGCAGGGGGGACGCACGTCAGTGGGCGGATTTGTTCGCGGAAGCGATCTTACTCCCGCGATCGCTCCGCCGTTTGGCAATCGGGCCGATGTGTTGTATCTGAATTCCAACATTGCAGCCGGGCGGCAACTAAAGACGCTATTGGCACACGAATACACCCACGCGGTCCTGTTCAGCGCCCGCCGCCGTTTAGTGGGAATTACAACTACGGTCGTTGATGAAGAGGATTGGCTCAACGAGGCCATCGCCCATCTGGCGGAAAACCGGCACCGCGGCGACTGGTCGAATCTCGATCACCGCATCCATGCATTTTTACAAGACCCGGCAGCGAGTCCGCTTGTGGTCAGCGACTACTATCGCACCGGCCGCTGGCGTGACCACGGCTGCCGGGGGGCGACGTATCTGTTCCTGCGGTGGTGCGCTGATAACTACGGCGAGGAGATCGTGCGGCAACTGATCCACAGCCGCCAATCCGGACGCGCAAACCTTGAACATGCCACCGGGCGTCCGTTCGACGAGT
This sequence comes from uncultured Planctomycetaceae bacterium, assembly GCA_937952455.1. GTDB lineage: Bacteria > Planctomycetota > Planctomycetia > Planctomycetales > Planctomycetaceae > Symmachiella. The sequence goes on along the minus strand of CALFYU010000042.1, from coordinate 8,449 downwards.
TGTTCCGCCGCTGGACGATTGCCTCGGCACGGCCGTCGGAGAATCATCGCTACTTATCGCTCAACAGCCGTCTCGGGAGATTCGACTTGCAGGGTGTCGCCCGCAAAGAATGGTTCGTTGACGGACCGCCTATCAGGTTTCCCATTTGCGGGACGGCATGCCAATTCGTCGAAATCTCCGCTGAAAATCCTCGGCAGTTCTATCGGGTAACGATCTCCGCACCCGCATCGGCGAAGTTGCAGGTGACGCTGATCAAATGTCCGGTGCGAACTTCTTCCCCGGACGCACCGGGTGCTGAATTGGCCGCGAGATAATCGTGTCGAAAACAACACGATTCGATCCGTCGGCGCAATCGACGTCAGGATGTTGGGTGCCACTGGCGGCTTGTCCGCCAGTGACGCGTTACGTTGGTTTTTCACCGCCCATAAGCGTTCATCCACGCGCTGAACTGATTTCGAACGTGTCACGTCCCTTTGACCTTCGAAACTTTTTTCGGGTGCCACTGCTGGGTTGTCCAGCAGTGTTCGCAAAGGCGAGGATCCACTGGCATGGACGACGCAAGGAAACTCGGCACTGGCGGGCAAGCCGCCAGTGGCACCCGCGACGATGCGAAACGCGCTAGCCTTCACGCTCGACGATCATCGCCACCGCGTTGCCGCCGCCCAGGCAGAGACTCACCAGTCCGCGGCGCAAACCGCGCCGTTTTAGCAACGACAGCAATGTCACCAACGTCCGCGCTCCACTGGCGCCGATCGGATGGCCCAAGGCGATCGCCCCGCCGTTGACGTTGACCCGCTCGGGATCGAGTTCCAGTTGCTTCATGCAGGCCAGCATTTGTGCGGCGAAGGCTTCGTTGATCTCAAATAGATCGATGTCTGCCGGCGAAAGTCCCGCCCTGTCCAACACCCCCCGCACGGCGGCGACCGGTGCGATGAAAATGTCCCGCGGTTCGACCCCGCTGGTATAGGAGGCCACGATTTTCGCCTTATAGGGCGCGGGCAATTGGTCCGCCGTCTGCTTGTTGGCGACGACCACCGCGGCGGCGCCGTCGCTGAGCATTGAAGAGTTACCGGCGGTGACAGTCCCCTCGGTGCTGAATGCCGGCCGCAATTTGCTCAATACCTCCGCCGTCGTTTCCGGCCGCGGCCCCTCGTCGGTCGTGATTTGTACATCCTCGCGCTTCACACGAACCGTGACCGGTACGATTTCGTCGGCGAATTCATTATCCGCGGCCGCGCGGGCGGCGCGCTGTTGGCTTTTTGCGGAAAACTCATCCTGATCGGCGCGGGTAATGCCGTTTTGTTCCGCCGTCGTTTCGGCGTGGGCTCCCATGCCGCAGTCGTGAAACGTGCACCACAGTCCGTCGTAAAGCATCGAGTCGATCAACTGGCTGTTTCCGAACTTCAGTCCCTCGCGCATGCCGGGAATCAGGTGCGGGGCGCGGGTCATGTTCTCCATTCCGCCGGCCACAATCACCTCGGCATCTCCCAGACGAATTGCCTGATCGGCTAGCATCACCGCTTTGAGTCCCGATCCGCACATCTTATTGATTGTCAGCGCTGCCACGGTCGCCGGAATCCCCGCTTTGAGCGCCGCTTGCCGCGCGGGCGCCTGCCCCAAACCGGCGGAGAGAATATTCCCCATGATGACTTCGTTGACGCGGCTGGGATCGATTTTTCCGCGGCGAAGCGCTTCGCTGATGCAAATCGCTCCCAACTCCGGCGCGGGAATATCTCGAAACGCGCCCAGAAATTTTCCGATAGGCGTCCGGCAGCCGGCGATCACATAGGCACTTGTCATAACTTGGTCCTCCTTTTTGGAGATTTGTCGGCCATCATAGCTGTTGCGAGATGCACTCGCACGCCCGCCGTCGGGTGTCGCGGAGACGGTGAACAGGCCGGGACTTCTCTCTGCGGCGAAATTGGGGTGATGGGATGCGTCAAAATTCGCCGATTATAGGAATTATAGGGGGCGGCCGTGCAGCGCGATATCCGCCGGCTGCGGAGAGTCGCGGCGGCGCGAGCAAGTGGTGTCTCAGTCGTGTCCGCCCCAATATGGCGCGGAGGAACTGAGCGATGGATCGATACACCCGAAAGACAATTTCAGTCGCGGCCACGTTGCTATTGGCCCTGCACGCACTGCCAGTCAGGGCAGCGGACGGACCCGTCGCGCAAATCCCCGTCGCAGGGGACACTTCGCCGAATGCGGCGATTTGCTACGTCATCGGCGACGTACAATTTCCTGGGGCGTTTGAATTCCAAGTTTCCCCGCTGACGATCAGCACGTTGATCAAACGGGCGGGAGGCCTCGATACGGCCGGTGAAGATTGCGTCATCAAGATCGTCCGCTCCGGGCAAGTCGTGCATCACGCTGACTACCAGGCCGCGCGATACGCCCGCCATTGCCGGTTGAGGCCCGGTGACATCGTGATCGCCACAGCCAAAAGTTCAAAGTTTCCGACGGCTTCGCCGCAGGAAAATCCACAATCGGCATCGAAGGCGAAAACATCTCCGATCGCAGACATCAAGCACGTTGCGTTGGTTGGGATTCGAGAAACGGCCGTCATTCTTCCAATGTATCATCAACACGCTACGGTCAGCGACCTGCTGACTGAGTTGGGACAGCCCGCCTCGGTCGCCAATCGGGTTGGGATCATCACCGGCAGCGATCGACCCGCACAGCGGCCGGTTGGGCAGGCGTTGCGGACTCTGTCGAACGGCATGGTACTCGTCTTTAATCCTCGCGACGTCAATCGGGCTCGCTTGCCCCGAATTCCCGCCATTGCCGCCATGCCTGATCCGGCCATCGCGCAGATTCAACTTGCCTCGCACGAGCAGCCGGAAGCGATGAGCGGACCGCAACTTGTCCCGCAACCCGAAGCGGCACCTGAGCCGCTCGAAAACCTCCAAGCCCTCGTTCCCGACCCGATCGTCGACGAGTCGGCGGCCGCGGAACTTCTCGTCGCAGATCAATCAAGCGCCGACGAAGAGTCGCTATCGGCCGTGCCGGTTGTTAATTCCGTCGCTGACGCCGACGTCGGCGGAGCGAATCGCTGGACGCCGATTGTGGGTGCACTGCTGCTGGTGATCGGCCTGCTGTGGATGCTCCGCGATCATCGCCAAAGCGTTTCGCGCTTAGTGGTCCGCCTGCCGGGCCGGAACTTGCTGGCGCGGGCAGCACATAAGGTCCCCGTGCTAATGACGATTCGCGCGACAGTCACCGGCGGGGCACCCACGTCCAAGCCCGCCGCGTCGCCGGAGCGCAACGCCGCAATGAATCGCGCCGGCAAACTCGTGCACCGCGTCCTGTTCCGCGTGAACCGCGCACAGGATTAAGCCCAGGGCGCGGTTTTCATTGTTAGCCGTTAGCTAGAATTTCCTTCACGACCCGGCACGGACGGCCGTCGGTCAGACTGCGTTCCTGGCCGTTGTAAAGGAACGTCAGTTTCTCGTGGTCAAAGCCGAACAGGTGCATAATCGTCGCCTGATAATCGTTGGCGGCAACGCGGTCGACAACGGCGCTGTGGCCGAACTCATCCGTTTCGCCAAAGGCCAAGCCCCCTTTGACGCCGCCGCCGGCGAGCCAACTGCTAAATCCCTGTCCGTTGTGATCGCGGCCGCCGGTCTGCGGATCCCCTTCGGTCACCGGCAGCCGGCCGATTTCGCCGCCCCAATGCACGAGCGTTGTTTCCAGCAGCCCGCGTGCCTTGAGATCCTTAACGAGTGCCGCCGTCGGTTGATCGGTCCGCTTGCAGACCTTGGGCAATTGCGTGCGGATGCTATTGTGCATATCCCACGGTTGGCCGCCCAAGAACAATTGCACGAACCGCACCCCCCGCTCGACCAGTCGCCGGGCGATCAAACACCGCGTGCCGTATTCCTGCGTCTCGGGATCGTCCAACCCGTACAATTCGTGGGTGGCCTTCGTCTCTTGGCTGATGTCCAATGCTTCTTTGGCGGCACTTTGCATCCGCGCCGCCAATTCGTAGCTGCTGATCCGGGCTTCGAGATCGCTTTCGCCCTCGTGATCCTCAAAGTGCCGGCGGTTGAGTTTGCCGAGGAACTCCAGGTTCTGCTGCTGCAAAGTCCCCGCCAGGCGTGCCGGCGGTTCGAGGTTGAGAATCCGCGGTTCGCGGGGACGGATCACCGTCCCTTGATAAATCGACGGCATCCAGCCGTTGGACCAATTGCGGACGCCGTCGACCGGATGTCCACCCGGATCGGTCATCACCACATACGCCGGCAGGCTGTCGCTTTCCGAACCCAAACCGTACGTCAGCCAGGACCCTAGCGCCGGCCGACCGGGAATCGACTTACCCGTATTCAAATAACGGATCGAAGATTCGTGGCCATTGATACCGGTGTGCATCGAGCGGATCAGGCAGATGTCGTCAACGATCTCCGCCAGGTGCGGCAGCAGTTCCGACAACTCTGTGCCGCATTCGCCGTGTTTCTGAAATTTGAACGGGCTGCCCAACAATTTTTTGCTGGCGCGGTTGATGAAGCTGTACGTGATTTCGCCGGGATACTCCTGACCGTCCCGTTTATTCAGTTCCGGTTTCGGATCGGTCAAATCGATGTGGCTCGGTCCGCCGTGCATGAACAATGAAATCATGGCCTGCGCTTGCGGCCGGAAGTGCGGCTGCCGTGCGGTCAGGTCAAATGACGTCCGCGGTTTGGCGGCGATGGCATCGTTGGCCAAGAGCCCGTCGCGGCTCAAAAGCGACGCCAGCGCCACGCTCCCCATCCCGGCGATGCTGTTCGTCAAAAATCGGCGGCGTCCCACGTTCCAGTCTGCGGCGGCGGGTGTGTTCGATGACGATCGTGGCATGATGTTCGACTTTCTTGGGGGCCGTTTATGTGACGGTGGTCGCTGCAGCGACGTGTTACTCGACGTAAAGGAATTCGTTGGAACTCAACAAGACGTGGCACAAATTGGCGAGTGCCTCAAACTGCGGCGTGGGCGGCGGAGGCGGGTCGGGTTCCCCTTCCTTCTTGGCCGGCGGCGTGATGGGGTGCTCTTTCAAATAGGCGACTTGTTCATTCAAGAACGTGATCGTTTCGTCAATCTCTGCCTCGGTGGCGGGACGGGAATAGGCCAGTTGCCAGGCCAGTTGCAATTGCCGTCGCACGTCATCACCCGCAGCGTGCTGCAGCCGCTCGGCAAACTTCTTCGACTGCTCCATTATAAAGTCGCCGTTCATCAACATCAGCGACTGCGTTGCCGCCGTGGAAATCGGGCGGATTTCGCAATTCGTCTCCATGACCGGCGCATCGAAGGCCGTGAGCAGGGCCATCGGCTGACTGCGGCGCTGTTGGATATAAATGCTCCGCCGCGAGTCATCGCCGCCAACCACGATCTGCCCCACGAAGTCTTCTTTCACCGGGATCGGCGGTCCATACATCGCGCCGCTCAACGCTCCAGACGAGGCCAAGATATGATCGCGGATGATCTCAGCATCCAAACGGATCACCGGCTTCTTCCAGTAGTAGAAGTTGGAACCGTCAATCTGTTGTTTGGCGTCGTCGGTGGCGGACGACTGGCGGTAGACGGTCGACGTCATGATCAACCGATGTAGCGCCTTTACGCTCCACCCACTTTTGACGAATTCGTCGGCGAGCCAATCGAGCAGTTCCGGATGCGTGGGCGGCTGTCCGGCCGTGCCGAAGTCGGCGGGGGTCGGCACAATGCCGCGTCCGAAGTGATGCAACCAAACGCGATTGACGATCACCCGCGCCAGCAACGGGTGCCGGCCGTTTGTCAGCCAGCGGGCATAGGCCAGTCGCCGGCCGGTCGTCGGTCGCGTTTCGTCGTTGGCGGGAATTTTGCAGCGTTCCCCCTCGGGAGCGGTGATCGTCAATGCCGCCGGCACGACCTGGTACTTCGGCTGTTGGTGGTCGCCGCGACTAAACAGGAACGTCTCCGGCACGTTGCCGGGAACTTCGTTCATCACCCGCAGAAAATCTTCAACCGGTTTTTTCTTGCGGATTTCGGCGATGCGCTCGTCAAATTTCGCCAACTCCTCGCGGGACGTGGCGATGTATTGGTACAGATTGCCAGGATTGATATTGAAGTTTGGGTGTTTATTAAACAGGGCCACGTCTTCCGGCGTGCGCTTGTCGGCCGGTGTGCGATAGATGGTCCGCAACCGCTCGCCCAGTTCTTTGTCCTCGATTTTTTGGACCTCGGCCTCAAGCGCCTGCGTGATCAATTCTTCTTGGCGCTGATTCCGCTCCGTGGCGACGGCAGTGACCTCGGCTTCCACGGCTGCCGCCGCGGCGCGTTCTTCGTCTGTATAGAGCGAAATCCGCCGCTGCGAAGGCGTCCGCCAGTTCTTCCAGTCATAGGCCGGTTCAAAGACCGCCCGTAATTGATAGTAGTCCTCTTGCGAGATTGGATCGTAGCGATGGTCGTGACACTGCGCGCAACCGACGGACAAACCCAGCAGCGACGTCGAAACAATCTTGATCGTATCGGCCATCACCTGATTGCGGGCGAGATCCAAATCATCCGCCCCGCTTTCGGTGCCGTCGGCCCCCATCCGCAAGAATCCGGTCGCCACCAGCTTTTCGATATTCTCCGGGCTGAGATTCTGATGCGGCAGTGGAACCAACTCGTCCCCCGCCAGTTGTTCGACGATAAATTCATCGAACGGCTTATCGGCATTGAACGCTTTGATCACGTAGTCGCGGTATTTGTAGGCATAGTTCCGCTCGGTGTCGTTGGCCGTGTAGCCTTCGGAATCGGCATAGCCGGCGACGTCCAACCAGTGCCGCCCCCAGCGTTCGCCATAATGCGGCGAGGCCAACAAGCGGTCGATCAAGCGTTCATATGCGTCGGGCGTGTCGTCAGCCAAAAACTGCACGATCTCGTCCAACGTGGGGGGAATCCCCGTCAGGTCCAGATGTGCCCGCCGCAGCAGCGTGAGCCGCGAAGCATCGTTGGAAAACGACAAACCCTTGTCCTTCATCTTCGCCAACAGCAGCGCATCAATGGGTGTCCGTACGCTGTCTTGCGGGGCAAAGACCGGCACGTCGGGCCGTTTGACCGGTTGAAAGGCCCAATAGGCCCGTTCCTCGGGGGTGATTCCCAATCCGCGGCCAATCTCTTCCGGTTCTGAGCGAATGGTCGGCGCGCCGGCGGCAATCCACTTCTCAATCGTGGTAATGTCGTCGGGCGGAAGTTTTTTCTCCCCCGGCGGCATCTCCCCCTCGCGAATGCGCACGAGCAGATAACTATCGTCGGGTTTGCCCGGCTCAATCGCCGCGCCGCTGTCGCCGCCGGCAATCATCAACCGCCGCAGACGCAGGTCCAAGTTCCCTTCGTGTTCCTCGCCGCTGCCGTGGCAGTCGTAACAATACGTGCGGAAGATCGGGCGAATCTGCTTCTCGAACGAGATCGGAGCCTCAGGCTGTACGACCTCTTCATCGGAAGCGGCGCCGCTCGCCGCGGCAAAGAACAAACAGCCCCATGTCAGCACACGATACATGGACAACTCCGCAGGCAGGAAAAATCGGGGAGTGAATTTCGGCGGGAAGGTGTGGCCGGGACTCCGATTATCGCCGCTGCCGTGGCTTGAGGCAAGCCAGATTGGCAGGCCAGCCGCACCGCACACGCGGGAATCGACGTCTGACACCAGCGATCACAGGCATTTTGCACGTAATAACGACAACCGGCTTGACTTTCCGCTACAATTCCCAGTGGGAACCGGTCCGCGCTCACCCGGATTGCGCCGCATACGGAATCCGCAGCAGATTCATTTCTAGCGATGACAGATATACATAGCCGACCGATCACGACCGCGACCGACGACACGCTGCGGCAGGATGCCGAGAGTGCCGATCGTTCCGCGCGGCTCAGTCGGCGGCGGTTGCTGCCGCCCGGGGATGTTCCGGGCTATAAGATCAATGTCTGTCTGGGCGAAGGCGCCTACGGCTCGGTCTGGCTGGCGTGGGAACAGAATACCGGCAAACAGGTCGCCATCAAATTCTACACGCACCGCGGCGGGTTGGATTGGTCGCTGCTGAATCGCGAAGTCGAAAAACTGGCGATGCTCTACACCAGCCGCGACATCGTGCGGCTCAACGAAGTCGGCTGGGACGCGCAACCCCCCTACTATGTTATGGAGTACCTGGAAAACGGTTCGTTGGCCACGTTGCTGGCCGATGGACCGCTGCCGGTGGCCGAGTCCGTCCGCATCGCCGAAGCGGTGTTGAGAGCGCTGGTGCACGCTCACGGCAGCGGGATTTTGCATTGCGATATCAAGCCGGCAAATGTGTTATTGGACGGCGACATGCAGCCCCGGCTGGCGGACTTTGGCCAGTCGCGACTTTCCAACGAACAAGACCCGGCGCTCGGCACGTTGTTCTACATGGCGCCGGAACAGGCAGATCGGGAAGCCGTGCCCGATGCACGGTGGGAGGGCTATGCAGTGGGTGCATGGCGATAT
>CALFYU010000041.1 GCA_937952455.1 uncultured Planctomycetaceae bacterium | reverse complement strand
TATGGTTAAGCAGTATGGGTGATGATACCGGTGGAGGATCAGGAACTGCTGATCCGCGAGATCGAAGGGGGCCGCCCATAGCGACGACATTCGGCCGGCCGCCTGGCGCAAACCACGGTTGATGATCAAGTCCAAGCGGAGTCAGGCGGCCGCCTGACCGACATGCAATATGCGCTTCAAAAATCCCGGCGGAAATCTCATCTGGCTGACTCCGCTTCTGGCGCTGGCCGGTTTTTTTCTGGCTTTTACCAACGTTCGCGAGGGGTCAACCGGCTTCGCTGTCCTGTACGGTACGCTGGGCCTGTTGTCGTTGCTCGTTTGGTTTGACCTCAAATGGGTGGCGATCCCGTTGATGCTTTATTTTTCGTTCGCGACCGCCAGCGGCGTGGCCATGCTTTTCGTCAGAGGATTCTCGTTGATGTTAGTCAGTAAGCTGGCTGTCATCGCTTGCACAGTCTTCGAACTGTGGCAGTGGCGCAGCCGACGGGACGGTTAGGGCGGCAAGGTGGCGCGGTCAGAATTACAAAGATGGCGTAGCATCCAGATGCCGATGCGGTCTGCGCCCGGCTTGGCGATGATCGCACATGGCGCGGCTTCTTGTGCCTGACGGCACCCAACCGCTACGCGGTCGGGCCACCCTCGTCGAGTTAGTCGCCTCGCTACCGCTTGACCCAATGCCGGTACAGCGGTCGGACCTCTTCGGGGAGTTCTGCAAAAACTGCCGGTTCGAGGGATGGCACGAGGTTTTCGCTTCCGCCAGATTCGGTGACCATTTGTTGCCGCAGGTCCGATTCCGGGCGGAGGACTTCGAGGTTCAGCCACCACGGGGCATAGCGGACCGCCAGGGCCACGCGGGGGGCCGCGGAACGGTTGGGGGCCGTCGTATGCCATAACCGGCTGTCGAAGACCAACACGCTTCCGGCGGCGCCGGCGACGTTAATTTCTTGCGGGTGCGGCGCCTCCGCGTCGACGCCGCAGGCCGGATCGGTCGGGTTGGTGGAAACGCGGTGGCTGCCGGGGACGACCAGCGTCCCGCCGTTATCCGCATCGAACGGCGAAAGCATCCACAATGTCGTCAGGTGAAACAGGGCGTCGCCGTAGGGCGCCAGGACGTGTCCGGCGTTGTTTTGATTAAACGGCCAATCGGCGTGCCATTTGCCGCGCGCGTTTCCCGGCTGATTGATAATGGCGGACGTGAACGATATCCGCACATGCTCTCCCAGCAGCGACCGCACGAATTCGAGCAACCGTGGTGCCGCCAGGTACGGGGCGAAACTCTGATCGTGATTGATCAGGCTCGGCACAAAGTCCACGCCCGGCGGCGACGGATAGTTTCCGCATTCGCGGTCGACGGCAGCGACGACGCTCGCGCGAATCGCATCCAGGCGGTCGGCGGGCACGACGTTATCGATCACGCAGAAACCGTTGGTCCGCAGACTTTGCAGCCAGGCTGATTTACTCATCAGTTTTTTTGCCACAGAGCTCACAGAGGGCACAGAGAAAAATGGACAAGCTGACGAGCAGGGTCTATCGCAATGATGATCGCCGTTCGGCTGCATTAAGAATTAGGAGGCGGGATCTCGGGATGGATGGGGATAGTTTCTAAGGTTCGCCGAATGAAAACCTCCGTGGGCTCTGTGATCTCTGTGGCAAATCATCTTAACGGACAGTTCGTTCACGCGGTGGAAACCGCTGGTTCAGTCCACTGGCGGCGCAGCCGCACAGAATTGACACCGCGAGCGACACGGGAAAGATCCATTGATAGCTGACTGTTTCCGCAGCGGCAAACGGTTGCCCGCTGGTCGCAGTCCACTGGTTCACGTAATCGACGATCACATTCCAATAGGCCACAATCGCCGCTGCCGCAAAACCGGAGACGGCGCCGAAAATCGCTCCCCAGGTGGTCGCAAAGCGAACAAAGACGGCCATGAAAAACAGCGAAAACATCGGCGCGACGAACAAGCCGATGGTGCGTTTCGTCTTTTCCAGGAAATTTCCGGGCACGTGGTCCAAGTGAGCACTGGACAACACGACGACCACGCCGATTCCAAACGCCAGCCAGCGGGCAATGCGCAGGCGGTGGGCTTCGCTGACTTCTTCACGGCGAAAACGATCGATGAAGTCGGTCATCACAACCGCCGTGATAGAATTCACGCCGGAATCGATGCTGGACATCGCGGCGGCGAACATGCCCGAGAGTACTAAGCCCGAAAGTCCCGGCGGAATTTGATGCGAGATGAATCGCGGGAATAAGATGTCGGCATCAGCGGCGATCGTTTTCCCCGGCGGCAATTGGTCGGGAAACTCTTGATAAAAGCCCAACAGCGAAAAGCCGACCAAGGCCAGGACGACCGTCACAGCTGCGCCGGCGATGGAATTTACAAGAAACGAACGCCGCGCCGCACGGGCGTCGCGCGTGGCCATGAACCGCTGGATCGCCGTCTGATCGCCGCCGGCGGTGCACACCCACCACAACACGCCGTGCAAAATCGAACCGAAGACGGTGACCCGCACGTAGGGGTCGACGCTGAACAGCGGCTGCGTGTCCCAAGCCGGATTCCAACTTGTGGGAAACCAACTCAGCCCGCCGATATCGACCGTCGCGAGCACAATCACCAACACCGCCCCACCGAATAGGAGCATGAATTGAAACAGGTCGGTGATCACGACCGCCCGCAATCCTCCGAGGGAGGAATAGATAATCGCGACCGCTCCAGTGGCTGCGGCGACGTATTGCAACTGGTGCTCGGGCAGTTCGAGCATTTCCAGCACGGCTTTGGAGGCGAGATAGATGAGCATCGCCATCCAAAACAACCGCAGGACGATGAACATCATCGCCCCCAGCATCCGCGCCGGCAGTCCGAGCCGCATTTCTAGCAGTTCGTAGGCGCTGGTCACCCGTTGTTGCATGTAGACGGGGATCAGCCAATACCCGACAACGAAATAGGCGATCGGGATCGAGAGAATACCGGTGAGGACGACGGGGCCTTTGTTGATCAGCTCGCCCGGCGTCGAAAGAAACGTGATCGTGCTGAACAGCGTGGCGAACAGCGAAATGCCGATCAACAGCGGCGGCATCGCGCGGCTGCCAATGAAATAGTCGCCCGTATCGGATTGCCGGCGGCTATAGTACCAACCGAGCCCGAGCACAAACGCGACGTAACCCGCTACGATCACTCCGTCGATCCAATGCAGGCCGCCGGTCATGAACTCTCCGCAAGCGTGGGGTGGTTGTCAGTCGCGATTACTGAAAGGCCTGTCCGTCGGCGCGGCGCAATTCGTCCAAATGGGCACGTCCCGCCTCGGTGATCGTCCACACGCCGGGCACAGTGACCGGTTCGAGGTAATTCAGCGGTTCCTCGCGCATCACCTTTCCGGCGACGCGGCATTCGTGTTGCCACTCCGTTTCGCGGGTCTCGTCGACGTGCTGTTCTTTGTCCCCTTCGGTGAGCCGCAGGTGGTCCTCCAGATATTGAAACACCTGCCAATTCAATGCCGAGCCTCCTTCGCGGACCAGGACTTCCAGAATCGGCCGCTTGAAGTGGATCCAGGGGGTCTGGCTGGATTCCGCTTCGGAAGTACGGGCCGCCAGAGCCGCCGCACGAATCTGTTCCGACACGGTGTCGAGGATTTCCGCCGAGGCATCGAAGTTCCCCTGTTTGACCGAGTCTTCGGCGCTGGTCAACGACGCGATCATCTCCTCGATCCGCGCACACAATTCAGTCTTCATGCGATCCAGCGCCGTGCTTGGCATACGTGCCACTCCCGATTGCAGTCATTATTGTTCAGAATTCGCGGTCCATCGTCGGACCGTTGGCCGCTATCTTAACCTCTCCCCCAAGAGGTTCCAACAGGAATATGCACACCGCACCGCTTGTATCGAGGAAGATCATTGCTGTTTACGTTTGCCCTTCTTCCCGCCGCCGCCTTTGCCTCGTGCGCCTTTCATGGCGACGGTATTCCGCAACACGCCGATGCCCTGGATCTCCACTTCGACCACGTCGCCCGGCTTGAGTCGATCGGTCTTACCGGGGGTCCCG
>CALFYU010000040.1 GCA_937952455.1 uncultured Planctomycetaceae bacterium | reverse complement strand
AGATCGCGTCGAGCGGCTGGAAGCCGAGATCGACCAGGCGCGACCGGTGAGTCATTGGCAGCCAACCAGCTATTACACGGCGTATTATGCCACGACCGGCTTCATGCTGGGTATCTTCGGCGCGATCACGAGTTTGTTAATCAACGTGATCGCTGCTCCGCTGGCCGGCAAAAGCCCGTTGGAACTGATCTGCGTGTATCTGACGTTTCCACTGGGGGAGAAGGCGCTGCTGCTCGCCGATCCGACGCAAAAGGTCTATGCGGTGGACAACGGCTTGATCCTCACGATCGGCTGCTGCCTCTATCTGGGGACCGGGATGCTGCTGGGTGTCCCGTTTTTCGTCGTGCTCACGCGGCTCACGGAACACTCGTCGACGTTGGCGCGGTTCGGTGTGGCGACTGTGCTGTCGTTGGTGATCTGGCTGATTAATTTCTACGGAATTTTGTCCTGGCTGCAACCGGCCCTGTTTGGCGGGAATTGGATCGTGGAGTTGATCCCGCCGTGGGTGGCAGCGGTCACTCATCTTGTATTTGGTTTGACGATCGCATTTTTGTATCCCCTGGGCAAGTTCGTTCCGTATCAACGTCCGACGGAGAAGTCATGAGCGAGGCGGAAAAACAAGACGGGACCGCAATCGAACCACCGCTGGTGGAAACGCAGCTGGTCTGTTGGTATTTCTACGCGGCTCTCGCGTTTATGACGATCGCGATGCTGGCCGGGCTGTTGATGGCGCTGCAATTGGTGCGTTGGAATCCGCTCAACGGGATGGAATTGCTCTCACCCGGCCGGTGGCGGATGCTGCATACCAACGCCATTGCCTATGGATTCTTAGCCAATGCGTTCTTGGGCGCCCTGCACTGGTCGGTGCCGCGACTGACGCTTAAGCCGGTGCAAAGCCGCTGGCTGTCCTACACGATTTTCGCGGCCTGGCAAGCAGTCGTCTTGGCCACGGCCGTAGGGATATTGATTGGACAAGCCCAAGGATTGGAATGGGGCGAAACACCGGTTTGGATCGATCCGGTGGCGCAGTTCGGACTGTTGTTGGTGGCGATCAACTTCATGACGCCCATCTTTCAAGTCAAAGGGCCGATGTACGTCACGCTGTGGTATTTTCTGGCGGCGTTCGTCTGGACCTTCATGACGTATGCGATGGGGAATTTCATTCCGCAGTACTTCGTCGCGGGCACCAGTGCCGGAGCGGTGGGCGGGCTGTTCATTCACGACTTGGTCGGGTTATTCGTGACCCCCCTGGGGTGGGGGTTGATGTATTACTTCGTGCCGATTTTGCTGCAAAAGCCGATCTGGAGCCACGGGCTGTCGCTGGTCGGATTCTGGGGGCTGGCGTTTTTCTATCCGCTCAACGGCATTCACCACTTTCTGTACACGCCGATCCCCATGTTCCTGCAATACGGGGCGATCATGTCCACCGTCGCCGTCGAATTGGTGGTGACCACCGTGGTCATCAACTTCTTCGGCACGCTCAAAGGAGCCGGGCGTCAGATCGTCACGAACCTTCCGATCCGGTACTTCTACACCGGCATGGTGTTTTACTTTTTGACCTGTCTGCAATGCGCGATGCAGACCACGTTGACCTTTCAGCAAGTCATTCACTTCACCGACTGGGTCGTGGGGCACGCTCACCTGGTGATGTTCGGCGTGTTTAGTTTGTGGTTGTTCGGCATCATGACCTATTTGTTCCCGCGTTTGCTGGGCGTCGATTGGTATAGCCGCACGCTGTGCGAATGGCATTATTGGCTGTCCGCCGTCGGCGTGCTGGTTATGGTGGGTGATCTCACGTTGGCCGGGCTGTTCCAGGGCTATTTTTGGGCCTCCCTGCAACCTTGGGATGCTTCCGTGGATGCGTCGATTCCGTTTTGGATATTACGCGTGTTCGCCGGATTGGTGATGTTCGCCGGCCAATTGGTGTTTCTCTACAACCTCCGCAAAACGGTACAGTTGGCAAAAACGCAGCCGGCGTAGTGTCTGGCGCTGACTGATCGGCCATTGTGATCACCACTCGCGTGAAGGACGGATTGGAAAATGTTCGAAAGCAAATCGGGAATCTTGCTCATCGGCGGACTGTTCTTTTTCGGAATCGCGTTTGTTTCCAACGCGGTCGTGCCGGTACTGATGTATCAGGAGCAGCCGACACCGGTCGATGGACTGATCAACGGCAACCTGCGGTACCAGTTCGAGGACTTAGCCGCCCGGTATCCGGAGGCATTCCAAGCCGCGTATGGAGACCCGCCCACGGACATAGCGGAACAAGATGCCTGGCTGAACGAAAAGTGTGCCGAAGCGTTGCTGCTGGGGCGGAAGATTTATGTGGGCGAGGGCTGCTGGCACTGCCACAGCCAGTTTATCCGGCCGGTGTCCAACGAGGAGGCACGGTGGGGGCCGGTTTCCAAGCAGGAAGAATATCAAAACGAACTGCAAATGCCCGTGATGTTCGGCACGCGGCGCGTGGGGCCGGATTTGTCCCGCGAAGGGGGGCGCCGTTCCAACGACTGGCATGCCGTGCATTTCTTTCGCCCTCCCGACCTGTCACCCGGTTCGCCGATGCCCGACTATGCGTGGTTTTTCGACGGATCGCCCGATCGCCCCAATCAGCGTGGGCTGGCCATCATCACCTATGTGCAATGGCTCGGTTCCTGGCTGGAAAGCTATCCGATGTATGAGCAGTACGAACCGCCGCCGGAGATCAAAGAGGCGGAGGAGGACGAATAATGCGCACCGCTAGCACGCATTCACGGCGGCAATTTATCATCACGTGCATCTTGGCCGTGATCATTCTCGTTCCCAGCCTGTGGGGCTTCGGCACCAAATTCGTAGAGTTCATCGCCCTGTTCCGCAGTAGTTCCGACGGCGTCTTTGCCATCTCGCCGATCATGAATTATCTCTTGGCCGGTATGGGGTTTTTCTGCTTGCTCTGTTGGGCGATGGCGCACGGCATGTTCACCGACGTCGAGCGTCCCAAGTATACGATGCTGGAGACAGAGCACCGTCTTGACGAAGCCCAAGCACGATACGAACCGGCCACAGCCGATTCGGACCACAAGAACAACGTAGGATGACAGTCATGTCCGACCCTCAGGATCCATCCGTCGAACAAGAACACCGATACCACCATTACACCGGCAACTCCATACCCTGGTATGTGCGACTAATTTGGGTGTTGTTCTGGTGTTTCATCGTCTATTACGGTGTTACCTATTTCCTCCCGAACATGCAGTCGGAAGTACTGACGCCGCGATGACCGATCACCGGCACCTCTGCGATTTTTGTGGACTTCCCGTCCCCGATCCGTGGTGGGGCAGCCGATCGGAGGAGAGCGATCGGGCGGAGCCGATCTACTGTTGTTTCGGTTGCCAATTTGCTGCCGCCATCACCCAGGAGCGGCGCGACGAGGGAGCGGTGCGCTGGACGTTGACGCGATTGGGCATCGCGATTTTCTTCGCCATGAATGTCATGGTGTTTACGATGGCGCTTTGGACCTATGACGTGTACGGCGTCAATTCGACCGAAGCACTGGCCGGTTCGCTTGCTGATTTGTTTCGCTACATTTGCCTGATCTGCTCGCTGCCGGTGTTGTTTCTGCTGGGGGTTCCCCTGGCGGAAAACGCGCTCGACAACTTGCGGCGACGCGTCTTGTCGACCGATTTGTTGCTGGTGACAGGCGTGGCGGCCGCCTATGTCTATTCCGGAATCTCCGTGTTTCGCGGCGAGGGACACGTCTATTTTGAAGTCGGCTGCATGGTGCTGGTGATGGTCACGGTGGGGCGGTGGCTGGAGGCGGCCGGGCGACTGAAGGCCACGACGGCATTGGACGCATTGGAAAAGCTGCTCCCGGAAACGGTCCGCCGCATCGAGGGCAGCGAAATCCAATCCGTTCCCATTTCCATGGTGGCCCTCAACGACACGCTTCGGGTTCTGCCGGGCGAACGTATTCCGGCGGACGGCCGCATTTTGCAAAACCAGACCTCGGTCGACGAACAGGTGCTCACCGGTGAAGCCCGTCCGGTGATCAAACAGTCCGGCGATGACGTGTTGGCCGGAACGCTCAATCTGGACGGTGACATTTTCATCAGCGTCACGGCCCCGCCGGGAACCGGCACGTTGAGCCGCTTGATCGAATTCGTCCGTCAGGCCCGGCTGAGCAAAGGTCGTTATCAACGTTTGGCAGACACTCTCGCCACGTGGTTCTTCCCCGTCATGGTCGTCGTGGCCTTGGCAGCCTGCGTCTACCATGGCGTCGAACATTCGTGGGGACGCGGATTGCTGGCGGGGCTGTCGGTCATCTTGATCGCCTGTCCTTGTGCCTTGGGTTTGGCGACGCCGCTGGCCGTGTGGGCCGCGATGGGGACGGCGGCGCGGTCCCAGATTCTGTTTCGCAGCGGCACCGCCCTGGAGCAGCTCGCCGGCGTACGGGCGATTCGTTTTGATAAGACGGGAACCTTGACGACCGGCCAACTGCCGGTGACGGAGTTTCTCTATGAAGGGGACCGCGAGGTCATTCTGCACCGTGCCGCCGCATTGGCGTCGTCGTCTACGCATGCTCTGAGTGCGTCCATCGTCAATTACGCCGGAATCGAGACATCACCGAATCCTCACGAACCGATCCAAACAGTCGCCGGCCGCGGTGTCCGGGGGCGAGTCGACGGCTCGAGAACAGATGTCTATTTGGGCAGCTTGCGATTTCTCCGGGAACAGGGACAGGAAATGGACGCGGCGTTGGCCAGTGCGGTCCGCGCGGCTAACGACAATGATGCGCCGCTGACGTTTATCGGCTGGGACGGAACGATTCGCGGCGCGTTTTTATTCGACGAAAAACTTCGCCCCAATGCGCGTCAGGTCGTTACGACACTAGCATGCCAAGGACTCGACGTGGGCGTGATCACCGGCGACCATAGTCAACGCGGGCAAGTCTTGTCGAAGCAATTGTCGCTAAAGGTTGACGCTGAGTTGTTGCCGGAAGACAAAGTGACCGCCGTACACGACGCGCAACGGCAGATCGGTCCTGTGGCCATGGTCGGTGACGGCATCAACGATGCGCCGGCGCTCGCAGCAGCCGACGTGGGGATTGCTCTGGGATGCGGTGCCGACGTCTCGCGCGAGGCCGCGGGAATCTGCCTGCTCGGCGACGATCTGTCCGCGATTCCCTGGCTGGTGCAGCTTTCGCGAAAAACGATCCGCGTCATCCGTCAAAACCTTGCCTGGGCGATCGCCTATAATACCGTGGGAGTTGCGCTGGCCTGCAGCGGGCAGTTAAATCCGGCCTGGGCGGCCGTCTTCATGGCCGGCAGCAGCTTTGCGGTGATTACGAACTCCCTGCGCTTGAACTACGCAACGCCCCACGAGGCAGCCGACGACCTGGCACCACGGGCCGTTTGGCAAAATGGACGGACTTCTGCCATCGACGTCGAAGAAACGGCGCGGGGCACCTCCGTAAAGCCCGTGCCTTCCGCCTGAAACGGTCTACCACCGGAAACAAAACATCCGCCTAACGAGAAGCGCATCATTTCAAATAAAGCATGTCCAAGACGATATTCAACTTCTGGCTCGACACGACTCTCCTGGTGTTGTTTCTCGCCCTGGCAGCGGTCTCGGTGATCACGCAATTCGTATTTCCACCGCCGGCCAACGCCAAAGGTTGGTTATTGTGGGGGGCGACGTTCGGCCAATGGATGAGCGTGCAATTCGGAATCCTCTGCGTATTCGGGCTAGCCATTTTGCTGCACGTCATGATGCACTGGAGCTGGGTTTGCGGTGTCATTTCCACGAAGCTCCTCCGCTCAAAAACACGCATGGATGACGGCATTCAAACGATTGTCGGTGTCGGCCTGTTGATTGTCTTACTGCATATCGTGGGAGCCGTCGTCTTCGCCGCATGGATTACGATCGAAAGGCCGGACCAGTCGTCAGCACGGATCCAACCCCACCCCATTCACCAGACCATCGCGAGAGACATCTAAACCGCATGGACCAATGGCCGCTCATTTTCCTGGCAGGACTTCTCGGTTCGTCCCACTGCGTCGGCATGTGCGGGGGGTTCGCGCTGTCAATTGGGATGGGAGCGACCGGTTGGAAGAATAACCTCGGCCGGCAATTGACCTATAGCCTGGGCCGGATTTTTACCTACACGTTTGCCGGGGCCGTCGTCGGGTTTCTCGGCGTCCATCTCAATCAACAGAGCTCGGAACTGGTGAATTTCCAAGCCGTATTGTCCATCACGGCCGGGCTATTGCTAGTCGCCCAAGGCCTCTTTGCTGCGGGATGGATTCCGGCCTGGCGCAAGTCGCTCGCACCACACACGACTTGTTTAGCGAGAACGTTCTTCGGTTCCTTTTTGACGGCGCCCGGGCTGTGGAACGTGTTTATCGCCGGCTTGCTGACCGGGTTTCTCCCCTGCGGTTTGGTCTATGCATTTTTGGCGCTCGCTGCAAGTTCTGGATCGATGCCGGCCGGCATGGCCATCATGGCGCTCTTCGGCGGGGGGACGATCCCCATCATGGTCTTGACCGGTGCCGGCGCCACCGTCCTGAGCCGCACGGCACGCGCCAAGCTGCTGAAAGTCGCCGCGGTCTGTGTCATTCTCACCGGCGTCTTGGCCATGGCTCGCGGCGCCGAGTTTTGGGGACGGCGCAATGTCACGCAATGCCCCCTCTGCCAAAGCTCCACACGCAGCGTGCCCCAGTCGCCCGCTCTCCCATGAGAGCTCATGACACGCACCCTAGCGAGGCGCGTTGCATTTCAATCTGGAATCCGCCCCTCTCCCTACTCGGTAGAACTCAATAGCTCGTTTAATGCGTCGCGGCTGGCCTGGTAGTACGTTAAGACTTGATCGCGTTGCGCAAAATCCCGTTCTCGCTGATACGCGATTCGTTCGTCAACTTTGTCCAACAACCACAATATGCTCGCTTTTTGGCGAACCGGTCGACCGCCTACGCTGACGTAGACAGGATTTGTGTGAGCTTCGGAGTCATCCCGGCCACTTGGACTTTTAGAGAACGCGCGAACCGCGACCCACGTCGAATCTTCGACCGTTAATGTCTCAGTCCATTCAACCGGTTCGGACCGTTGTGTGCCCCGCAGCCGTTTCCGGGCAACGATCTCTCCCTCTTTCACGATCTGGATTTCATCGACGGGACTCACGAAGCTGTGCATTTCTATGCGCACCGTCAATTCGCGTTTCTCGCCTTGTAGCGAGACGGTCTCACCCGGCCGCTTGCCATCGACGGTGACTCTCAACAGCGGTCCGGTCGTAAAAAAGCTACGGCCGGCAGCGGCAGCTTGATTCCAGTTTTCAAACGTCGGGGCGGCTGTCAGATACACGTAGGTTCGGCAATCTCCCAGTGCGCGGCAATAGGGATAGTCCGACGCGCCGACGGCGGGAAATCGATAGCCCACGTTTAATATGTGATACCACCCCTCCAACGAAATGCCGCGATACTCCGCAAATTGCAGCAACTCGACGCCATCGGTCGCGCGTTGCGCAAAGTCTATGAAGATCTCTTTGGAGTATCCGCCGTGTGCATGGAACGCCAACCCACCGATGCTGTGCACTTCGTCAGCAACCATGCCGAATGGCGGCCAGTTATTGGGATCGGTTTTCAAACCGTCCGCGTCGACAAGACGATTTCCGCCAATTAAACAAATATGTCCGAACGTCCCACATCGATACTCCTGACCGGAGGAAATCTGATACGCGCCGCGGCGTCGAACCGACTTCGCTCCCAAGCCGTGCAATTGGTGCCAGATTTGTTGATCCATCACCGGCCGATACGTGCGGGGATCATTCATACAGAGAATATGCCCGAAACGAATATCCTCTGAGGCAATCAAATCAAGCGCCCGCTGATCCTCTTCGTCGTTACGGCGATCGAGATGAATATGCGTGTCACCCGAATACCATCCCGCTGCCGCCAAATCGACAGTTCGTGAGAGGGGTACGTTCACTTGAGCGACGCGGTTAGCGGTTACGGACTCCGTGACGACGACTGGCCGATATTCGAATCCCTTCCAGACTTCGATCCGCGTCTCTCCTTCCGGCACGAGGATCTCGCAATTTCCGTCACAATAGAAAAACCAACCGTAGTAACGAAATGGACCTTTTCCCAGACGATTTCCTAATCGGGAAAGGCTCCACCTTGCCAGCGGATTGTCGGCCGGTTCGTAAAAATTTCCGTCCGACCCCACGACATTGACCCGGCAAAAGACCGGTTGACCGGCTTCGGTCACAGACAACTTGATGCGTCCAGCGCTTCCCGGCATCGCCTTCGCTGGTTTCCCGGCTTGCTGCGCGCCGGGTCGTTGATGAATCTCGGTCTCGTCGATCGCGACATTATCGCTCTTAGCCGATCGGCTACCCCACCACGCCGCCATCAACATGATCACAAACGTCAACGCCGTGATGCTGAACTTCGAAAATGATTTCATTCGCATAAGCTCACGCAGGCTTGGAACCAATTGTCGCCGTGGGCTCCACATGACCGCACCATAGGCCACAGGGAGACTTAACCTCTTCATCGGAAACGTGGCACAGAACGTGGTGGCGATCAGAAGCGGGCGTCCGTCGGTATTGCCATGATGCACCTCGCTCGGTTACCACTTTGCTCAGCGAATTGCGTCATCATCATGAGACGGCAGGTTTTCTGCCAACAGATCGTAAGTCTCACCGGTAGGGAGCTGGAGCGATCCAGAACGGATCTCCTCGGCATCCGCATCAATGGTAACAAACTCAGCGGTGACGACTCCGGTTCCCTTGGGGCCTTCGATTCGAAATACGAAGACATCCTCGCCTTCTTCATTTCCCGTAGCAATGAGATCGACCTCGATTTGCTCGATTTGGCCGATATATTGCCGGATGACTGAATTCTTGTTGAGCGCTACCTTCGCCTGGTCAGCAAACAGATTCCAGCCCCAGAATGCAAGCCCTCCAATTCCCACGACAATCAAGAAGACGAACCCGGCAATACCTACGAACAAGAGTTTACGTCGTTTCACTTTCGCTATCACTCTTGCTTCTTAGGCCTAGGGCGCCGTTGAAATACGCAGTCGGGCACGATGCTGAAGCGACGCCAGCCGCCCCGGGAGGACGCAACCCACGAGCCGACTGACAAAAGCACTAACAACGGCGTCGCGTCAAAGAAATCGGCGACACTGCTGACTCCGAACGCAGCCGCAAGCCGTTCAATGGCAACCGATGGTAAAGTAGCCGAGGCGGGACTCGAACCCGCACGTCCTTAACGGACCCGGGATTTTAAGGATCGAGAAGGGGTGTAATACTTCCCGTGCAAAACAGCC
>CALFYU010000039.1 GCA_937952455.1 uncultured Planctomycetaceae bacterium | reverse complement strand
TTCGGCAGCCAAGGGGAGGTAATGCTCGACGGCGTCCAACCGGGTGCGCAGCGTTTGTGCAGCAACGTCGACGATGCGATCGTCGGGGCCAATGTTTTCAATCCATTTGCCCAGTTTAGCCATGCTGACTTTCGCCGCCCGGTCTGACAATGTGTGGTGAGTGAGTGGCGCGCGATCCGTGCGTTCGACAAACGAATTATCCTTGCTGATTGCGGCCGAGATCCGACGCGGCCGCGTCGTGACGAGCACTCTCCAGAACTGGCTCGTAGATTTTCACCAATTGGAGCCTAAAATGCATTCTGGCACAATTGGTCGGCTTTGATATTTTATGCAACTTCTCTAGTACGCCGCTCAAATGCAAGACGAAGCGAGTTATTTCTGCGATGTCTGCGGCGAGGAGATCGTTATTCCGGTCGATCCCTCAGCGGGGGGCGTCCAGGAATATATCGAGGATTGCCCGGTCTGCTGTCATCCGCATGTGTTGCGCGTCGAGGTGGGGCGCGACGGGACGGTGCGGTTAACCAGCCGAACAGAATAGAATTCACGCAAATTGGGGTGAATAACGAGGAGTGGCGAGATACGGGGCTTTGGCGGCCAATCGCCCTGTACATGAGACGGGGGCGTGTCATAGACTTACGGCGATTGAAGGATCGCGCGACGCAAATTGAAACCGTTAAAGGAATGTCATGTTTTTGCGGACTTGGTTGTGTCAATGTTGGTGGGTTTTGGGTCAACGCCAGTGGGTTTGGTTGGCCGTTCTGGTCGGCCTGCACACGGCGGCGTTGGGGCAGCAGGTTGAACCGGCCGCGGAACCGGAGAAACCGCCGCTGACGGTCGAGATGGTCGACACCCGGCTGAAAGAAGCGGAGGCGACCGAGGGACTGGATGAAGCGGTAAAGACCAAGGTGGTCGAACTCTATAACCAGGCCAAGCAGTCATTGGGCGCTGCCAAGTCGTGGGAAGAGAAAAAACGGGGTTATGAGGAAAAGCTGAAGACGGTTGACGAACGACTGCAGGCCGCCAAGAACGACCTGGAGTTGGCGAAGAGTCCGCCGAAAGAAGTTATGGAGTTGACCGAAGAGGCGAGTGGAACATTACCCAGCGACCTCGAAAAAACCGGCGAAGTGCTTTCGGCATTTGAAGCGGAATTGAAATCTCAGCAGCAGTTGCTGGACGACCCGCAGAACGGTTTGCGCAAAAGACTCAACGACATCAAGAACGAAGGGGCGCGGCGCGATACGCGGCGGACGGAGATCGCCGCCTCCACCGCCCAGCAGCAGCTGGAAAAGGTCCGGGAACAACTCAAGCTGCCTCCCAAGCCGGACGAACCTCCCGTATTGGCTCTTGCGCAACAGACGGCGCTTGAAGCGCGGGCGCAGGAATTCAGTCAACAGGTCCAGGCGGAACGGGCCGAATTGGCGCTGTATGACGCGGAAGAAAAGGCGGGATTGCTCCGCACGCAGCGCGATCTGTTATCGCTGCAGGTCGCCCAGTTCGACAAGATCGTCAACTCGCTGCAGGAAGATGTCAACCGTTTGCGAAAGCATCAGGCGCAGCTGCGCGCCAAGCAGACTCGGGCGGACTTGATCAATACGGCTCCCGAGCTCAAGGAGTTTGCGGAAGAGAACGCGCGGCTGGCGGAGCGGAACATCAAAATCACTTCGCAACTGCAAGCGGTGGAGAAACGCCAGCAAGAGATCAAGAACGAAGTCGCCGAGCTGACGTCCGAGTTCACCGATATGAAGACGATGATCGACGCCGTCGGTCAGTCCGATGAGATCGGGGAGATGCTGCGGAGCCAACGGAGCGAGATCTTGGATGCATCGGATTACGCCGAGAAAATCAACAAACGTCTTAAACAGATGAGCGAGCTGCGATTTGAGTCCTTTCAGTTGGAGAAAGATCGCGACAAATTGGCCGACATCGACGCGGTCGTGGCCCAGAAAATGGAGGAATTGAACGGGGACGCAACGGGCGAATTGGAATCGACGGTGCGTGACTTGCTGGAAACTCGCAAGACGGTGCTGGACGAATTGACGGAGAATTCCAGCAAACTGCAGACGGCGCTGCTGGCCGTCAATGCGCAAGAAGGCGACATGATCAAAATCACCGATGAATATACAAAGTTCATCGATGAACGTGTGTTTTGGATTCGCAGCAATGATCCACTGGGGATTTCGGCCATTGAGCCAGCGACCGAAGCGCTTAAGTGGCTGTTTAGCCCGTCGCAGTGGGCCGAAATGCTCGGTGCCTTTATTTCCTGGAAATTAGAAGATGTCGTCGAACTCGCGCTCTCGACGTTTTTATTTGTGGTGTTGATCTATTATCGTCGCCGGCTCCGCGCGGGAATTGCGACGGCGGGGGAGGCGGCGGAGCGGGGCAGTTGCCGATCGTTTCGTCCGACGATGCAAGCGGCGATCTTGACGGTCATCGTGGCCGCGATTTGGCCGTCGATTCTGTGGTATCTCTCCTGGCGGATTTCGGCTCAACCGGAGAGTTCCGCCTTTGCGACCGCGGTCTCGCGGGGATTGGCGATGACGGCGGCGGTGTATTTGCCATTGGAAGTGATCCGGCAGTGCTGCGCGTCAAAGGGTTTGGCGGAGATGCATTTTTATTGGTCCAATGCGACGGTAAGGACGATCCGCACGCATCTGCGCTGGGCGACGCCGATGACATTGCCGCTGGTATTTTTGGCGGCGGCGATGCATTCGCAGACGAACGACGCTTGGCAGGCGTCTTTAGGGCGGGCGAGTGTTATCTGCTGGCTGATACTTTTAACGGTGTTTTTGCAGCGGGTGCTGCGACCGCATACGAACGTCCTCAATGACATCGTGCGGGGTGACAATGAAACTTGGCGCGTGCAGTTGAGATATCTCGTTTTCGGGATCAGTCTACTGGTTCCCTTGTCAATGGCCGTGCTGGCGGGCATGGGGTATTACTCCACCGTGGTGCATTTGGGCACCCGCATGAGCGACAGCGTGTGGTTGTTGATCGTTGTGTTGGTGATTCATGCAATGCTGACGCGGCTGTTGTTGGTGCACCGCCGCGCGTTGGCGATGGACCGCGCGCGGGCCAAGCGGGAACGCGAACGGGAGGAACAGGCCGCCGCCGCAGCCGCCGCAGCTGCGGCCGGCACGAGCGAAGCACCGCCGCCCCCTCCGGTGCCGGTTCCCGAAGAACCGGTCATGGACCTGGCGGCCAGTTCGTCGCAGGCCCAAAAACTGCTGAGGTTGGCAGCCATCATCACCTGCGTGGCGGGGATGTGGATGATCTGGTCCGACATCCTCCCCGCATTGAACGTGCTCAACAAATACACATTGTGGAATACCACGGTTACCGAAACGGTTGAACGGAAAAATCCCGAAACCGGGGAGACGGAACCAACGACGGTCGAGGTAACGCGGCCGGTCACGCTCGTGCAACTGTTCTTCGCAATCTTGGTGGGCATTCTGGCGATCGTAGCAGCGCAGAACGTGCCGGGCTTGATCGAGATGTCGCTCCTGCGGGGGTTGCCCTTTGAGCCGGGATTTCGCTACGCGATATCGAGCATGGCCCGCTACTTGATTGTATTGGTGGGGTTGGCGATTGCACTGAAAATCGTGGGGATCGGCTGGGCGCAAATGCAGTGGCTATTTGCCGCCGCGAGTTTGGGCCTGGGATTTGGTCTCCAGGAAATCTTCGCCAATTTCGTTTCGGGCATCATCATTTTGTTTGAACGTCCGATCCGGGTGGGGGACGTGATCACCATCGGCGACGTCGACGGGATCGTTGCAAGAATTCGCATGCGGGCAACGACGATCACTAATTGGGACCGTAAGGAACTGATTGTGCCCAATAAGGAATTCATCACCGGGCGGCTGTTGAACTGGACGTTGACCGACAAGATCAACCGCGTCGTGGTTCCGGTCGGCGTGGCGTATGGCAGCAATACGAATCTGGCGCGTGACCTGCTGCTGGAAGTGGCGCGAGATAATGAGTTTATCTTGGATGATCCGGCACCGATTGCGACATTTGAAGGGTTTGGAGACAGCACGCTGAATTACGTGCTGCGCGCGTATTTGCCGGATCTCGACAATCGTCTGGGGGTGATCCATGCGCTGCACGTGGAAATCGACCGCCGTTTCCGCGACGCGCACATCGAGATCGCGTTTCCGCAGCAGGACATCCACATTCGTACGCTGCCGGCGCAGTTGATCCCGCATGCGGAGGAATCGTCGCAATACGGTTGAAAAAAATGTCGACCGCGTGCCGTTTGCGACGGACGTTGGCCCCGCACAGGGCGTCGTGTCGGCCGGCATCACTTGGTCAAGTTGAACGGAAAGTCATTTTCTTGATTGAACTTGACCGTGGCCTCTAATTCCGTTCGTTCGGCCTGGGAATACCGAGGAGGAATCATCTCCACTTTTTGTGGAAGCAGATCCTCCGGCGTGATCTTTTGTCCGGACTCGCGTTTGGTCCGCAGCGCCGTTTTTTTGGCTTGGTATTCTTCTTCGGTCATGCCGCCCGGGGGGACCAGCTTGCTGACCGTGACTTTGTACTTCCGGGCCGGCGCACCTTTTTCGTAGGCGACCGAATTAAAGCGGGTTTTGAGCGTGTAGCGTCCGGTGCCGTCGGTTTTGCCGAACGCGGTGTATTCGGTTCCGTCGAAGAAGATGACATCCGCATCGGGAAGCGGAGAGCTGTTGAAGGTGATGGTGCCGGTCACGTCGATCGTGTCAGGGACGTCCGTGAGGTCTTCGCTGCACCCCCCGACGAGTGCGAGTCCGATGACCAAAAGGGCAGACTTATAAACCACGCGGACCATCGCAGGGTGTCTCCGTGTAGGCAATTCGTTAAGCAATTTGAACAAGGCACAACGATGTGTCCCTCACCCCACGTCGCAACGGCGGCGGTGGTGAGCGATTCCGCCATATTACTGCGAGCGCGGTCGGGCTGTCAAATTTCGGGTCAACAGGTCGTGGGACAATTTGGCACGGGGCGGCAAATCCCTTAGGACCGGTACAAATCGCCGAAATTGGAGTTGAAACGGCTGGGGAGTTCGTCGTATTGTGAATACTGTGAATGAAGTCGAACGACGCGCTAAGTTGTTGCGCGTTCCCTGTTTGCCGTAGTGTCCCCATGGCCGATCATCACGGGAGATCAATGATGCCTAGACGCAAGAATCCGGCGCGACGTATCGCCGGCAAAGGGTTTACGCTTGTGGAATTGTTGGTGGTGATCGCCATCATTGCGCTTCTGATAGCGTTGTTGCTGCCTGCCGTTCAAAACGCGCGCGAAGCGGCGCGGCGGACTCAATGCAAAAACAACTTGAAGCAACTCGGATTGGCGCTGCACGAATATCACGAAGCGTTCAACGTGTTTCCTTATCTGCAAGGGGGCACCGGCTCCGGAATTATCAGCGGCGGGTTTTACGGCGATGGGAATGAACTGCAGGTAAACGGGTTCATCCAATTGTTGCCGTACCTGGATCGCGCACCGCTTTATCGCCGCATTCAAAGCGCGTCGATTCCGCGTCCCGGCGGCGGATTCTATCCTCCTTGGGGAAGCGCTCCGGATGACATTGCTTACACTCCCTGGCAGGCGCGAATTCCGGTGTTTGTTTGCCCGTCGAATCCTGACGGCACCTTCACGTTCAACTCCGGGCACCGCAGCTACGCGATGTGCATGGGAGACACCGTGAACAATGCGGGATTGATTCCCAGCTTTGTCGGCTCGGGTGCCTCAACCCCCGGCCCGAATCAAGTCGTCTATACCGGTGTGATCGGTACGCGGGGTCTGTTCGGATTTCTTTCGTCAACCAGCTTCAAAGACATGACCGACGGAACTAGCAACACGATCGCCCTGGGTGAACGTGGTATCTACTCCGCTGGTGGCGGCCGCGACGTGCGGGGCTTGACGGCGAAGAACTTCACGACGCAGGTCCTCAACAGCCCGGTTCTTTGCTTGGCTGCCGACACCGGGGGTAAAAAGTACGACGTTGATATTGACGTCGAGATCGATCAGCACCAAGGCGCGATGTGGCACCGTGGATCGCCCCAATCGGCCGGATTCAACACGATCCTGCCCCCGAATAGTCCCTCCTGCATGCCGAACGACGTGGACAACTCTTGGGCGTTGGTCAGCGCCGGGAGTTATCATGAGAACAGTGTGCATTGCCTGATGGGCGACGGATCGGTACGCCAGATCAGCGAAGTCATCAACACCGGCAACTTGGCCGCTCGCCCGGGGGATCCGGTGATCGACCGGAACCTGGCCGAGGACTTCCCGCTGTTTACGGTGGGCCGCAGCAACTACGGCGTGTGGGGCGCTTTGGGCACCACGCAAGGAAGTGAGGACATCAACTTCTAATTGCCGCTCACCCCCCGGGTGAGAAACAGCTACCGATTTGACACTTGAAATCAACAGGCCATTCGCCGCGGCGGATGGCCTGTTTTTGTTTCGGTCGGCACGAGCCATAACGTCGCATGCTTTTTTCCGGCAATGCGCGGGCTGGTAGTAGAGTTGGCAATCCTTTACCATAGACATGCAGTTTCGTTGATGTGTTGCTTTTGACGAACGTCGGCGTCGCGTTTCGAGGGCCGCCTTTGATTGGCCAATGAGGGAATTTTGCATGAGACATTGTCGGGTCGCCTGTTTTCTCGCTGCCGCTCTTTTCGTCGGTGACGATTGCGCTCAAGCGGCCGAGCCGCTGGCGGCGAAACCACCGACCGCGCAACAGTTGGAGTTTTTCGAGAAGCAGGTCCGCCCGTTGCTCGCCGCCCGATGCTTTAAGTGCCACGGCGACGAGAAGCAGCAAGGGGGCTTGCGGCTCGATTCGCGGGACGGATTTTTGGCCGGCGGGGATTCCGGCGAGATTTTTGACGCTCAGTCTCCTGCTGACAGCCTGCTGCTAGAGGCGGTCAGCTATGATCCCAGCGCCGTGGTCGAAATGCCGCCCGACGGGAAGCTAAGCGACACGGAGATTGCGGTGCTGACAAAATGGGTCCGCGAAGGGGCGGCGTGGCCTGGCACGGCCGGGACGCCGCCAGTTCCGCGAGACGACGATGGTCCGTTGTTCACCGAAGCCGAAAAGAACTTCTGGGCCTTTCAGCCGGTGACTCTCCCGGCGCTACCCGAGGTGACGCATGCCGAATGGCCGCGGATGCCGCTGGACCGGTTTGTGCTCGCGAAGTTAGAGGAGCAAGGGTTGTCGCCGGCTCCCGAGGCGGCGCGGCGGGTCTGGCTGCGGCGCGTGACGTTCGATTTGTGCGGGTTGCCTCCCACGCCCGACGAGATCGCGGATTTCGAAGCGGACGACACGCCCGACGCCTATGCACGGGTCGTGGACCGTTTGTTGGCGTCGCCGCGATACGGCGAACGGTGGGGTCGGCATTGGCTGGACGTTGCCCGCTACGCAGATTCCAACGGTATGGATGAAAACCTGGCCTACGCCAATGCGTTTCGGTACCGCGACTACGTGATCGCCGCCTTCAACAAGGACAAACCGTTCGATCTGTTTCTTCAAGAACAGATTGCCGGCGATTTGATGTCTGACAGCGGAGATCCGCAAACCACGATCGAACGGCAAGTGGCGACCGGGTTTTTGGCGATCGGGCCTAAGATGCTGGCCGAGGACGACCCGCTGAAAATGCGGGTCGACATCGTGGATGAGCAGATTGAAACAATCGGGCGGGCGTTCATGGGAATGACCATCGGCTGCGCCCGCTGTCATGACCACAAGTTCGATCCGATCCCCCAGGCGGATTACTATTCGCTGGCCGGGATTTTTATGAGTACCAAGACGATGGAGAACTATAAAGTCGTCGCCAATTGGTACGAACGCCCCCTCGCCGAACCGGCCGTCGTCGCCAAAATGCAGCAGCAGGAACAGCAAATCGAGCAGGGCGAACGGGCGCTCAAGAAGATCACGCGGGCCGCCAATCAAGAGCTCTTAAAAGCAGCGCGTAAACGGGCGGGAGACTACTTGCTCGCCGGTGCTGACCTGCTTCGTTATCGCCAAGCGGGACAGTCGTTGGTGTCGATCATGCAAGCTGAAACGCCGTCGCCGCCGGAGGGGAGCGTCGTTTTAGAGGCTGAGGATTTTGCGCGGGGAAACGTCAAAAAGGACTTCTCCACGTACGGGGCCAAGATCGGTGTGCTGCTCAACGCGGGGGAGATGCCGAATTTTGCGGAATACGAAATCGAGGTGCCTGCTCCGGGACGGAGCTATCAGTTGGAAATCCGTTTGGCCGCCGCCGAGTCGCGTCCTGTCGAATTGTCGATCAACGGCAAGCCGAGCGCCCGCACCGTGGCCAAACAGGTCACCGGAAGCTGGACTCCCGAATCGCAAACGTGGCACGCGGCGTCGGTGCTGGCACTGAAGCCCGGGAAAAACTTAGTTCGCATCCAGCGCGACGGTCCGTTTCCGCATATCGATAAGATCGCCTTGCTGCCGCTGAAAGAGGAGGGTGTTCGCCCACTCAGCCCGGAAGAAATTGCAGCGAAATACGACGTCAAATTGGCATTCGTAAACGGTTGGGCCGACTATTTGGAGCGGACAAGCACCGATAATGCGTCGGTGTTGGCCCCGTGGCATGCCCTGGCGGCGTCCCAAGCTGGCGATGGCGGCAGATTGTTTGACGACTTCCACAGCGAAACACGCCAGCGGTTGGCGGCGCGTTATGGCGAATTGTTCGCCCAAGCGCGGACGGCCTGGCGAGACCTCAGACAGGGAGACGCGGGGCGCGACGTAAAGGGGCTGGCGGATCCCGAGTTGGAGGCGTTTCGCCAAATCCTCTTCGACCGCAAGGGGCCGTTTGCGATTCCCAACCAGATCGAAGGGGAGTATCCACCAGATACGGTCGCGGAAATCCAAAAACAGCGCGATCAAATCAAGACGCTCAAGGAGTCGATGCCGGAGTTGCCGCGGGGGATGGGGGTCACGGAGGACGAGATTCAGAATACGCGGATCAATATTCGCGGCAACCACATCAACCTGGGGGACGAAGTGCCTCGGCAGTTCCCGCAAGTGATCGCTGGTGAAAACCAAACGCCGATCGACGGCCAGCGAAGCGGGCGGTTGGAATTGGCCCGCTGGCTGACCAGCCCGGAGCATCCGTTGACCAGCCGCGTGATTGTCAATCGTGTCTGGCGCTGGCACTTCGGTGAGGGGATCGTTCCCACCCCCGATAACTTCGGCAGCACGGGCGTTGCGCCGACCAATCAGCCGCTGTTGGATTTTCTGGCGGCGGAGTTCGTCCGCGAAGGATGGGGACTGAAAGACTTGCATCGCCGGATCGTACTCTCATCCACGTACCGCATGAGCACGCAGTACG
>CALFYU010000038.1 GCA_937952455.1 uncultured Planctomycetaceae bacterium | reverse complement strand
GGCCACCCCTAAAACGCATCTTCTCAATTGGACATTTAACGTTAGGCAAAGCACTGCCTTGCTATGTTTCGCATAAGATAAAGCATTACGTACGTACGTTGCCGTAAGCGTGCTGCGCGCCGTCGAGGATGATACACGTTTCCGCGGCCTCAATGATGGCTTCCACCTGCCGTTCTGCATCGAGCGGGAACATGTGCAGATTTTCCACGACGCTATCCCGCAAGCGGCTCAACAAGTAGACGTCCGCCCAATCGGCGGCATCGGCCAATTGTAACGCGGGAATCAGGTCAGGCGGGGACATTTCGCACAGGGGTTGAATTGCGTCGCGGGGATTGAGGCTGTCGCAAACCAACTGCATGCCGTCCCCCGGTTCGGCGGACAACTCTGAGAGAATCACGATCTTTCCGCCGCGGGCCACCAACCGCCGTGCGTTGGCCACGGCTGCGCCGATCTGTTCCCAGCCATGCCCGGCGGCATCGGCTCCGACCGCCGCGACGACGACGTCGGCCCGTTCATCCACCTGCAGCCGCCAATGATCGCCCAGCAGCGCGGCGCCGCGTCGTAGCACCGATTCGTTGGCTCCGCTGATGACTGTCAAGACGTCCCCCTGTCCGGCGGCGATGACCTGCACGCTAATTTGCGTGCCCAGCAGCCAGGCGATCTCGTCGACCAGTTGGCGAAACGGACGTTCATCGTCCGGTCCGAGTTCGCTGTGTCCCTGTCCCCGCGCGCGGCTGAATGCGTCGGCCGAAGAGAGGCCCGGATAAAACACGCTGTTCGTTCCGCGATACCCCAAGACGGGGTCGAACGCAATTTGACCGATGGAGAGCACGAAGTCGGCATCGACCAGATGGCGGGCGAGATAGACGCGCTCGCCGGCCGCGGTGGTCGCCAGATAGGCGTTTTGATTGGGATCGTCCGGGTCGTGAAACTCCCAGGCCACCTTGGCTTGGATCCGCTCCGGCAGCTGGCTGCGGGGATCAACGAAGAGTCCGTTGCCCTGCGAGGCCGCCTGCAGAATCATCACATCCTCAGGATTGATGCCTTGAGTGCTGAGAATCTCCCAGACAGCGGCCACGATCTCGGGTGCGCGGGGCGTGTGGTGATCGACCGCCAGGACGACATGGTCTCCCGGGACGACACATTGCGACAGCGGCGGAAAATCGAGCGGATTTTCAAAGGCCGCTTTGAGATCGGCGACGAAGTCCGCGGACGGTTCGGGCAGCGCCAAGCGAGCGACGATCCGGGTCGGATCACAGTCGCATTCGTAGACGCCGCTTTGACCGTAGTGAAGTGAAATGGACACTGTACCAATACTCGCGGATCAATCCTCAAACTCCGATCGGCCACCGGCCGGATGGGCATTGCTGGTGACACCTGTTGGTGACATCCGATGCTGGCGCCACTATAGTAGGAAGTATCGCGGCGTCAACTGGGGTGGCGCGCGCCGCCGGCGAGAGGCCGGTTTGGAATTTCAGTCGATCTCAATCCTACAGCACTAAGTTATTGCGACGGAGCAATAGATATGAACCCGTTAATTATCAGGTTACCACGTGGGGTG
>CALFYU010000037.1 GCA_937952455.1 uncultured Planctomycetaceae bacterium | reverse complement strand
CCGTCATCACGCGGCGTTCTTCGAGAGCTTCAAATTTCATATTGCGATTTTTGGGAAGGGCCATTGGTCTGATTCCTAAATTGGGGGGTGCAGTTTTAGGTGGGGTTTGTTTTGTTATTTGCTTGGCGTAAGAGAGAGCGATTTGTTACCGCTCTACACGGAAATGCCCAACCGCCGAACCAATGCGCCCCAAATGGGGCCAAAAAAAAGCGATCTTCGGCTAGATTTTGCGAAATCGCCGCCACCAGAGTGGCACGCGTTGACGCAAGCGTCTGTGGTTAAGTAGTTTGCAATGCCATTCCGGGGCTGTGTTGAGCCACGAATTTATCCCGAAATTCAATGAGATTGGTCCGACTCGCCCGCTTCCGCTTCCCGAATCACCGCTGACGGTTTTTCCCGGGCGACGCGTCGGTTAGTTTCGGTGCCCGATCCGATTCGCCCAGTTTGTTCTGCGGAGTTTCCACGATGAGACGCCTGTTGCCGCGGTTGGCCAGTTCGGTTTCCCTAGAACCAGTTTCAAAACCCGGTTGTGCTTGTTCGAGAAACTTTCATGAAAGTGTCTGCGCGACGCATCAGAGGGTTTTGAAACTACTTGTAACAATGCTGATGCTTGCCGGCCCTTTCACCCACTCCGCGAGCGGTGGCACGGATTTGTCCGTGATCGATTTTTTGCCAAAGGGCTTCGTCATCGATGGTACGGTCTCCTATCAAACCGAGATCCAACAGGCCATCGACGCGGCGGCGGAATCGGGGCGGACGCTCGTGTTTCCCTCGGGAACCTACGCCGCGCACGAAGCAGGCTGGCAACTCCCCAGCGGAACCAAATTGCGGATGTACGGGGCCGTTTTCCAAGTTCGGTCGGAGGCGGCCGCCGACGGAGCCGTGTTTTGGGGTAAGAGCGTGCGCAACGTAATTCTCGAGGGGGGTGAGATCGTCGGACGGAACGACGTTTGGTCTGACGGGGTGAATATCCGCGGCGTGCACATCACAGGCCGGTCGTCAGATATCAAGATCCGCGACATGTCCCTGCGCGACTTGAGCAGCAACGGCATCGGCATCTTAGGTAGCAAGGAACATCCGGTGCAGGATGTCTGGGTGCGCGACGTGGTGATCCAGAACTGTTGCAACCGCTATCCGGATTATCTGTCCGGGGAAAAGTGGGAACAGGGGAGCCAACGCGAGGATCAGGGGTTGATCGCGTTTTATTACGTCGACGATTTCGTGGTCACCGGCTGCCGTTTAGAACGCTCCCGGTCCGACGGGACGCACTTCTACCACGCACGGCGGGGGCACATCACGGACAACCGCATCTATCGCGCCAAGATGGGCGGACTCTTTCTGGAGACGTGCGAAAACGTGATCGGGCGGGGGAACACGATGCTGAATAACGGATCCCGCGGCGCCACGATCGAGCGCGGTTCGCGGGACTGTATTTTCTCGGGCAACGTTGTTTCCAACAGCGGACGCGAGGGTTTGTGGGCGCCGAATTGCACGGGGCTGGTTGTGACGGACAATTTTTTCACACGCAACGGCCGCAAGCCCAACGGCGAAGAACAGCACCACATTTGGAACGCGAATATCACAATCAACGACGCGCGGCACGATCCGTCCGGCACGGCCACGCGCGATTACCTGGTCAGCAACAACGTGATCGACACGAGCGCCGGTCAGGTGGCGGCGATCCGCGTCGCGACGACCGACAGCAGCCGAGCCATCGTCATTCGCGGCAACCTGCTGCGGGGAGAGAACCGGGAAATCTCCGTATCCGGTCCGCAGGCCGCGGAGGCGACAATCCAATCCAACACGGGTCGATGAACGCGAATGATTGCCGCCAACGAAATTTGCCCGACTTCAGCGATTGCTCCCTGGGCGCCGCAATTTGCCCGCATTTTGAGATACGTTTTGCTCCACACAGAAACGTGTCCGACGAAAGGCGTTGACGCAACTATTATTGCATAAAGGGGATGCGCCGCCTCGGTAGAAGGCAGATCGCAGAATCGGCATGCGGTTTGCACCTGTTCGCGACAGTGTTGACACCCATTGATCATCCGGTCAGCCAAAAAACTTGCGCGAAATACCCTATTCACCCCGACGCGTATGTCCGGTTTTTTTGGCGACTTTCCATCTTAAATGTGTGTATCATTTTGAGAGCGGGCCGACAGCGACGCGATTGTTGACTACACTTGAACCATCTCAATAGTCCCTGGGGAGATGATCATGTATCGGAACTGTGGCCTGCTGGTCCTGGCAATGCTGGCGTCGTTGGCGATCGCGGATATTCCGCGGCCGGCGTATGCCGACGACACCTCTTCTGACAAAGCATCCGACGCCGCCGCCGTACCGGCCGCTGAGGCTGTGAAACCGGCCGAAGAGACCGAAGCCGCTGAAGAATCGAAACCGGTCGAGGCCGCAAAGCCGGCCGAGTCTCCCTATTTGGCGCACGGAAATATCCTCGCGGTCCGCGGTTCGTCATTGGTGCTCACCGGCGAAGAAACGGCGGGGCTGAAAGAAGGCGTGGAGTTCGAGGTCTACGTCGAACTTCCCCAAGGCTTGGGAACGGCGATTCTGGCCACCGGAAAAGTGGCGTCGAACGACGACGGCTTGCTGATCGGGAAGATCACCTCCAAGGACGAAACGGCGAAGCTGTCGACCGAATTGAAGGTCCGCTTCCTCAAACCCAAAACGACCGAAAAGCCGCCAGCGGAAGAGACGCCGAACGAACCTCCGGCTCCTATGAAGACGGTGACCAAGAACAAGGTGACCGTACCGGACGTCATTGAACCTCAGTCTAAGGGATTTCAGGCATCGGTAGAGCGGTACAAGCGAGCTGTGCTGCTGGTCAAAGACAGTGAAAACAAATCACACGGCACGGCATTCGTGATTTCCAAGAAACATCGGTTGTTGGCCACCAACGCCCACGTAGCGGATATCGCCGAGACGGTCGTGCTGAATGAAACGCGGACAGAATACAAAGTCACACGGCGTTGGTTCCATCCGGACACGCTCCGTACGATGCGGGAAGACAATCAAACGGTGATGAAGTCCAGCGACCCGTCCGTAGGAACGGTCGACGCGCGGGGTACCGACTTGGCGGTGCTGCAATTGGAAATGATCGGGCCGGAGCTGCCGGCTGAAGTGGTATTGGCGAATCCCGATGAAGCGAAGACGATTATCGGTGCCGAGATCGGCATGTACGGCTATCCGGCCTACAACACGCAGGCCGCCAGCGGGCAGTTCGCACAAGCCACCTTCGTCAAAGGGACGGTGAGCCGCTTTGAGAAACTCAACGGACATCCCGATGACCAGCGGGTCGAGGACCGCCGTCGCGTGGTCTATGCCGGCCCGAACTATCCGGGCTTCAGCGGGTCGCCAATTTTCCTCGACAACGGCCGGGTCGTGATCATCAATCATGCCGTGACGAATCTCCAAGACGGCACGAAGGTCGCTTACGGAATTCGCGTCGACGCGCTGTGGGATATGCTGGGACATTTCCAGCTGGCGGAAAAGATTGAAGCCGCTCCGGAAACTTTGCCCGATCCACTATTTATCGAAGGGCAAAACCCGCAGGTCGAGAAACTGCAGACGGCGATCAAGCTGATGAACGACGCCCGCGAATATCACAAACAAGGGGATTTTGCGGAATGCTTTGATGCGATGTCCGAAGCTGAAAAAACAGCTCCCTGGTATTGGGACGTCTATTTCACCCGCGCCAAGATGGTTGACGAATATATCAACCGCGTGGAGCTCTCACGTGAAGACCAGGCACTTTGCTATGAGGCGAGCCTCAGCTACTTTGCCAAGGCCAATGAACTGCACCTGAAGAGTTTTAACATTCGCGCGTTACCGATCCTGCTGGACTTCGCACGGCAGAGCATCAACGTCGCCCGTTTTCGCGAGAACGTCGAAGTTCTCAAACAGGCAATCGAGGTCCTCGAGGATAAGGAAGTCGTCAAAGTCGCCTTCGAAGGCAAGAACGCGGCGTACTTCTTGGCCCTGCGGGCGACGGTCAAGCGCGATCTCGGCACGATGAAACGCGACATCGAGTGGTTCAAAGGCGCGATGGCCGACATCGAAGAAGCGATCCGCCTTCAACCGGGCCACAAGGACTATCTGCAAGAGAAACAGCGAATTCTGCTTTCGGCACAACAGGCCGGCGTGATTCCGAATAACTGACGCGGTCCTGAGGGTCAGTCTGTCCGCCAAGCCTCGCCATGCACGACGGCAAGCCGTCGGTTTGGGACTTGCAGTTTGACGGTCATGTAATCCGTGTTTGATCCGTGTTCATCCGTGGCGAAAACGAGCCGTTGGCTATTGAAACGCGGCGATCAATAGGATGATCGCTAGGATCACGCCCAAACCGACCATGACGGCCGCCGTGACTTTGGTCGTTGAGATCGGCACGTTGCCCGTGATTCGTCCCGTCTGTCCGTTGACTAAGATCCTAATGGGCGGTTTGGATTCATCGTATTTTACGGCGAACGTCCAGAGCGGTAGCAGCACGAGGTCGATGACCTCGTTGCTCAGCTCGGTGTGGTAGCGCAGGTCGCGGTGGCTGTCGCCGGGCATGAATTCATCGAGCATACGGCCGACCTTGCGGACGCTCTCTTCGTGCGCGAGGTGAAAGCAGTCCTCCTTGCTCCGCGAGGGGTCTTCGGCCATCCAGCCGGCGATAGCGGCGTGGGAATAGCGGTTCAGCGCGCGGAGATCGTACGGTTCGATTGCTTCCAGCTTATCGTTACTCACGCCGCCAGAGGCGGTGACGACCACGTCGAGTACGTAGCAGGCATGACTTCCCTGCAAGGGACGCCATTCGGTGCGAGTCACGGTGCGCGTGCGGGTGACCGTGTTCCCCTTGGCGTCGGTGGTGGTGTAGGTTTCGGTCTCGGTGTAGTTCTCACCGATCTCGGCCGTGTAGTCCGTGTGTGCCAGAGCGCCGTACAGATAGGCCGGCACGTAGACGCCCCGCAGAACTTCGGGCGCCGCCTCCTTGAAATCCGAGCGGGCGAAGACGCCGCTATTGCGCAGCCAACGCCGCACGAATTTCGTCGCCTGCTCGTGATCGATTACAAATCCCAGTACGAACGTCGGATCAGGCCGATCGGCCGAAGGGGGGCGCTCGACGATCGAGGTCGACGCGCAATAGGGGCACTGCGCGGTCCGCATATTCGCCGCCACCACCAGCGTCGCGCCGCACGACTGGCAGTTGATCTCCAGTTGTTCGTCGGCGGACTGCGGCGCGTCGGTAACCATCCTGATTTCGGCCTTTCCGGGTGGCAAATGGTGTGGCCAGCTCGACGTGGCCAAAGCATGCACCCCGCTCTCAACGGGGATTCTCAACGTGACGGGGCAGAGCTTGGATCATAATTGTCCGCACGATTAAACAACTGAACTGGTGTGCGGTGCGCAGAAACTGACTTCGATATACAAAAAAACAGTTCCGACGACCACAAACCGGCTTCCGGAGGGGTTCAATGCCTTGGAAAATCAGTATACTAGGAGGTCAGGCCGCTACAAGTTACGAGAAATACAGTAAGGACTTGCTCATGCCGTTGGTGACGCGCATCGCCTGTATCTTGATCCTCGTTGTTAGTTGTACGACTGCCACCTCGCGTGCACTGGCCGACGCAAAAACGGCGCCTCCGCCGGAGCGTTATGCGGACATCATCCGCGCCGATGCCCCGGTCGGTTATTGGCGTTTTGACGCCGCCGATGCGGAAGAGGTCTCTAACGCCGCGCCTGTCCCCGATGCCGCGCAGGCGTTGAATGGAATTTGGACGGGCAAGGTCGAGCGGGACATTGCCGGCCCGCGCGCCCCGGAGTTTCCACTGTTCAGCGACGAGAACCTGGGTGTGCGTCTGACCGCACACGCTTCCTATGCCCGCATTGTCGATCCGGGTGCGGACAGCCCGCTTGATTTCGATAACGGTGATTCGATCACGATCGAAGCCTGGGTGAATCCCCAACTGAACGGCGGCGGAAGTTATCACTACATCATCGGCAAAGGGCGGACCAACGATCCGCAATTCGAGCGGGACAATCAGAACTGGGCACTGCGGCTCAAATCGCCCAACGGCGCGCTCACGTTCTTGTTCCGCAGCCGCGGTGAGAACGCCGCGTGGCATCGTTGGACGTCGAAGGACGGCATCGCTGGGGATGACGGTTGGCATCACGTGGCGGTGACCTACACGTTCGGTGAGCCGGAAAGCCTCGTCGGTTATATCGACGGCAAGCCGGTGAAAGGCACCTGGGATTCCGGCGGCGCCACCGATCGCGCCCCGGTGGTCGACGACGACGAAGTGCGAATCGGCTCAACGTTCCACGGCGGTGCCTTTGGCGGTGAGTTGGATGAGGTCGCGCTGTATCGCCACATTCTATCCCCCGAACGGATCGCCGCTCGCTATCAGTACGTCGCGCCCGAGTTGCCGCCGGTCGCTTGGGAGGCGATTCCCGACGGAAGTGCGGTGGTCGATATCTTCGAAGGCTTGCCGGATCGCCGGTCATGGGAGTTTCGTCCGCCGCGCTACGTGGAAAGCTTTGTCGCCCCGACGCTGGCGTTTGTGGATGTCCCCCGAAAATACGACGACCGGGGGGTGCAACAGGACCGTTCCAATCCGTTTCTGATTCGTGCCGCGGGGCGGTTCGAAATCCCGGCTGGGACTCAGCGGATCTTATTGCGGGCGCGAAATGCAGCGCGGTTATATATCGATGAGCGGTTGGTGGCCGAGACGAAATTTCACAGCATACCCAGCAGCGGACATGGACGGGTTTGGGACGTTGACACGAGCCTGGCGCCGAACATCCGCACATTGGGGCGCGGCGACACCGAGACCGTGGTGATCATCGAGGGGGACGGCGAGTTGCACCGTTTCCGTTTCGAAATGATCGTCGGGGGCCAGCGTCATCGGCCGGAGTTGGGCGAAACCTCCGTCAGCATCGCCGCACCGGGTAAAGATTTTCGGCTGGTGGGGGGCTCCGCGACGTATTTGTTAACCGACGACGGCTGGACGGCATTCAAACGGGGCGAACGCGAGCGGATTGAACAACTTAGCGCCGAAAACCGCCGCGTCGCGGGCGCTGCCAAAACCGATCGCTGGGATCAGCGGCACGCAGCGGCACGCGAAGTCGTCGCCCGGCAGGCACCGCCCAAATTGCCCGACGTCGAATCGATGGCCGAAGTCCAAAACGACATCGATCGTTTCATTCTCGCGAAATTGGAAGACGAGGGAGTCGCCCCGGCGGACGTGGTCGATGACATGGCGTTCCTGCGGCGGGTGTCGCTGGACGTGATCGGCACGATTCCCACCGAGACACAAATCGCAGAATTTTTAGCCGATGAAAACCCTGGCCGGCGAAGCCGCGCAATCGACCGGTTGCTGGCCGATTCCGGGTGGGCTGACAATTGGATGGGATACTGGCAGGACGTATTGGCCGAAAACCCCTCGCTCGTCAAACCGAAGCTCAATAACAGCGGACCGTTCCGCTTCTGGCTCCACGAGGCGCTTGCGGACAATCGGCCGATGGACCGGTTTGTCACCGAATTGATCCGCATGCACGGCAGTCGCCGTTACGGCGGACCGGCCGGCTTCGAGATGGCTACGCAGAACGACGTACCGATGGCGGCGAAGGCGCAAATCATCGGCCGGGCGTTCTTGGGGTTGGACATGACCTGCGCCCGCTGCCACGACGCGCCGTTTCATGATCACAAACAACAGGACCTGTTCGCCCTGGCGGCGATGCTCGACGGCAAGCCGCTCCGCGTACCGAAAACCAGCAGCGTACCAGGTGACGACGAGACGCTGGCCTCGATGATCGTGGAAGTCACCCTCAAACCGGGATCTCAAGTCAAACCGGAGTGGACCTTTGCTGAACTGATCGATGACCAGAAGCTGGGCGAATCGGCAGACGAAAAGCGCGACTCGCGGGAACACGTCGCTGCTTTGATCACATCACCGCACAACGAGCGATTTGCCGAAGTGATCGTCAACCGGCTGTGGAAACGATATCTCGGCCGCGGGCTGGTGGAACCGGTTGATGACTGGCAAGATGCCGAACCCTCTCACCCGGAACTCTTAAGATATCTCGCGAGAGAGTTGGTACTCAACGGCTATGATTTGAAACACGTCGCACGGTTGATCCTCAACTCGCGCACGTATCAACGGAGCGTGATTGCCGCAGATGAGGAACAGGCACAATTATTCGCCGGCCAGAAGCAGCGGCGGATGTCGGCCGAACAGTTCGTCGATTCATTGTTTGTCGCGTCGGGCAAAGCATTCAACGCGGGACAGTTGTGCCTGGACCCCGACGGGGCGATGAAGTTGGATACGGCAACCAACTTGGGTGAACCGACGCGGGCCTGGGAATTCGCCTCGCTGTCGAATGAGCGCGATCGCCCCAGCTTGTCGCTGCCGTTCGCGCAGCCATTTGTGAGCACCCTGGAAACGTTCGGTTGGCGGAGTTCACGTCAAAATCCCGTCTCTGACCGGGACGATACTCCGACTGTACGACAACCGGCCGTTGTAGCCAACGGTATCTTGGGCCGGCGGATGACGCGGCTTTCTGACGACAGCGCGCTCACGACCCTCGCCGCCCAGGACCAGCCGGTCGAGCAGTTGGTGGAACGAGTGTATCTCCGCGTGCTGTCGCGGCGACCTGCCGATCAGGAGCGGGATTTATTTGTGGAATTGTTGTCGCCCGGTTATGACGAACGGCTGACCGACCTGCCGCCGCCGATGGAAAAACCGCCGCGGTTGCCGTTGGGGATGGTCTCCTGGTCGAACCACCTCAGCGAGCGGGCGAATGAAATCAAAATCGAACTGCAGCGCGCCGTGGAACGGGGCGATCCCCCCACGTCGAAGCTGAATACCGACTGGCGGGAACGGATGGAAGATATGTTGTGGGCTTTGATGAACTCGCCGGAGTTCGTCTATTTGCCGTAAAGAGGCATGGTTGAGTGGCACTGGCGGCTCATCCGGCAGTGTGCACGTCTGTTGGCGTGGATGAATGCGGGAAGCGTTCTCTAACCCGGCACTGGCGGACAAGCCGCCAGTGGCACCCGGCGTTCCCAAGCAGAGCTTGGGAACAAGTTGGTAGTACGACCGAAAACTGAAGGCGGGATGAATTGATGTTGGAAACGAGCGGATTCGATTATCAGCGACGGCAGTTTCTTGCGCGGAGCGCGGCGGCCGGAAGCGGTTTGGCGGCACTGTCACTAGCACGGCCGCTGCAGGCATTGGCCGACGAAACCCCGGCCGAACAAGCTATCCCGCGCGGCAAGGCCGAGCATTGCATCATGATTTGGCTTGGCGGCGGTGCTTGCCACATCGACACCTGGGACCCCAAGCGGATGGGGGCCCCGAAAATGAAAAAGGCCGGTTCGTACTATGCGGCCATCGACACCGCTGTCGAGGGCACACAGGTTTGCGAGCACCTGCCCCGCTGCGCGAAGATTCTGGATCGCTTCAACATCCTGCGGACGGTGCATCACGATGTGATTGACGAACATGCCGCTGCGACGAACCAAGTGCACACCGGCCGGCCCACCAGCGGGACGATCGTCTATCCGTCGGTCGGTTCGATCGTGGCACACAAGCGCGGCGCGGCGAGCGAAGTGGCGCCGGCGTATGTTTTGATCGGCTATCCCAACCTGACCCGCGGCCCCGTTTTTGTGTGGGCCAATGCGGGGTATATTTATCGGACCTATACCACGTCCTGACCCGCCGGCTTTGCACCCGTGCCGGAGATCACCGCCGCCCGCCAAGCGCGGCGGGAGAATCTGTTGTCGCGTGTGCGGACGGCCTATCGCGAGAAATTGCCCGAAGGCGCGGTCGCCGCGGAGTATGACACGACGATCAGTGAAGCGCTGCGGCTGTCCGGTCCGGAGTTCTCCCGCGTGTTTCAACTCGATGATGAACCGGCCGATCTCCGCGAATCGTACGGCGGCGAGTTCGGACAACGCTGTTTGCTGTCGCGGCGATTGTTGCAGTCCGGCGTGCGGTTTATTGAGGTTTCTCACAACTTGAACTTCGTTAACGGCACCGGCTGGGATACGCACAACGACGGGCAACTGAAACAGCACGTGTTGATTCAAGAACTGGATAATGCGCTCGCCTCGCTGGTGCTCGACCTGGAAAAACACAAGATGCTGGATAAGACGCTGATCGTTGTCGCTTCGGAATTCGGTCGGCCGGCGCAGTTCGACGGCGGCGGCGGGCGGGGACATTATTCGAAGGCATTCAGCGTGGTCTTGGCCGGCGGCGGGTTGAACAACGGCAAAACAATCGGCGTCACGGATGAATTGGGCATGCAGATCGAGGAAGAACCGATTTCGCTTCCCGATTTGCACGCGACCATCCACAACGCCATGGGGATCGATCCGCACGAGGAACTCTACGCTCCCGGCGACCGCCCCGTGCCGATCACAGACAACGGCCGGCCGGTTGCGGCGCTGTTCTCATAACGGTCGCCGCCATTTTCAGCGAGATGTCTGCTCCGATGGGCTTCAGCTTTTAGGATTTGTACTGATGATGCGTCCATGCTTGGGGGGGATTCTCTGCGGTTTGTTCTTGGCACTCTCCGGCAGCACCGCTGCCGGTGCTGACCCGCCGTCGAAAGCGTTCGACCTGTACGCCAAGGACAACCTCGTCGCGTGGTGCATTGTTCCTTTCGACAACCAGAAGCGCACTCCGGAACAGCGGGCGGCCATGCTCGAGCGGCTGGGCATCCGCAAGTTGGCCTACGACTATCGTGCGGAGCATATCCCTACGTTCGACGCCGAA
The DNA here is from genome assembly GCA_937952455.1 of uncultured Planctomycetaceae bacterium. Classification (GTDB taxonomy): domain Bacteria; phylum Planctomycetota; class Planctomycetia; order Planctomycetales; family Planctomycetaceae; genus Symmachiella. The sequence goes on along the minus strand of CALFYU010000037.1, from coordinate 9,889 downwards.
GTCGAAGCGCTGAAGGCTCATGGCATCGAACTGACGGCTTGGTGGTTTCCAACGGTATTGAACGACGAGGCGCGACTGATTCTGGACGTGCTCAAACGGCAGGACGTCAAAACGCAGCTGTGGGTCACCGGCAGCGGCGGTCCGAAAACTCAGGCCGATCAACAGGCCTGGGTGAAGCAAGAAGCTGCGCGGATTCGCCCCATCGCCGAAGCGGCGGCGGAGATCGGCTGCCGCGTGGGACTTTATAATCACGGAGGCTGGTTCGGCGAACCGGAAAACCAAATTGCCATCATCCGCGAGTTGAACCTGCCTAACGTGGGAATCGTCTACAACCTGCACCACGGACATCAGCATGTCGACCGGCTGGCGGAGCTACTGAAAAAAATGCTGCCGTATTTGTACGCTGTGAACCTCAACGGCATGGTTCGCGAGGGCGATCAGCAGGGGCAGAAGATCCTGCCGCTGGGGGTGGGAGATCTTGACGAGTCATTGCTGAAAACGATTCGCGACAGCGGATACACCGGGCCGATCGGCTTTTTGAACCACACTCAAGAAGACGCCGAAGCCCGGCTGCAAGACAACCTGGAAGGTTTGTCCTGGCTGGTCGGAAAATTGAACGGCTATCCGCCCAGCGCGCGTCCGGACTATCGCAGTTGGCAGCCGCCGCTTCCCGCGGCCCTCGAAGGCGGACGCGTTTTCGACGGCCGCGACGAATACCGCACGCCGCCGCTCACGGTCGAATGCCGGGTCAAACTGCATCGCAAGGACACGTACAACATTCTCGTTGCCAGTGACGAGAAGAAATCCGCTGCGCATTGGGAGCTGTTTACGATGGCCCGCACGGGCCGCTTGACGGCCTACCTGCCGGGAATGAAGCCCGATCATGTGCATTCTCAGGCGATGATTTGTGACAACAAACCGCACACGGTCGCAATAGTGTACGAAGCGTCGCGGGTGCGGTTGTTTGTCGATGGTCGACAAGTCGCCGATCAACAGGTCACGGCAACTGGCGGAACGACGGTTCCGGGGGGACTCGGGATCGGACGACTTGTGGAAGGGGGCTTGGCCTGTCACGGCGAAATCGAGTGGGTGCGGATTTCCGCCGGGGTTCGCGACATTCCGCACGAACCTCAAGACGAAGCCAAACAAGATGCGTCGACGCTCAAACTGTGGAAGTTTCCCAAGGCGGCGGCGACGGAGGACGCGCAGTCGGCTGCCGGAGGCTATAACGCGGAGTTTGTGGATCGGGCTGTTGCGGCAGCGGCGAATGACGGCGATTTTTTGCGCGGAGCCGCCATCTTTGCCGATGCGAAAACCGCCTGCTTGTCGTGTCATAAGATCGGCATGCACGGCGGAACGGTCGGTCCGGATTTGACCGCGATCGGCAAGCAGCGCAAACCCGCGGAGATTGTCGAGTCCGTCTTCTGGCCGCAGCGGGCGGTCGATCCGGAATTCGTGATGTTCACCGTCGTGACCGACGACGGCAAAGCGGCCCGAGGTCACAAGCTGCGCGAGGACCGAGAGACGTTGGTACTGCGCGATCCGCAAACCGGTATGGAAACCGCAATCCCCCAGGCAGAGATCGTGGAAATCATCCCCGCCGGTTCGCTGATGCCTGATGGTCTCACCGCCGCGATGACGCAGCAGCAGCAGGCGGACTTGGTGCGGTTTTTGTCCGGATTGGGCCGTGACGAATCGGCCACGCCCGAAATGCTGCACTCGTTGTTCGGCCACGCCCACGCACACACGCCCGCGGCATTTGAATTCGATCGCGCCCCGCTGCATCCCGAAGATTGGCCCTCGTGGGGACTCCCGGTCAATCGCGATCGAATCTATGATTTTTATGCGAAGGAGGCGGAGTATTTCCGCACGCTAAAGCCGGTGCCACCGCTGCTGCCGGAGTTTCCCGGCCTGGACGGCGGCGAACTGGGACACTGGGGGAATCAATCGGAAGAGACCTGGGCGGACGGCCGCTGGAACGACACGGACTTAGGCAGCGTGCAGTGCGGCGTGTTTCACGGGGCTGGGGTAACCGTTCCCCGCGGGGTCTGCGTGCAACTGGGGGACAACAACGAACTCGCCGGCTGCTTCAATCCGGAAACACTCAGCTACGACGCCGTATGGAGCGGCGGCTTTGTCAAGTTTTCCGCGGTCCGTCACGGGTTTATGCACGGGCTGATCATGGAGGGCGAACCGCAGCCGCACGAAAAGTCAGCAAGGCCGAATGAGCCGTTCTCGTATCACGGTTTCTACCGGCACGGGCGGCGGGTGGTCTTCGCCTATCGCATCGGCGACGTCGAATATCTCGATGCTCCTTGGGTCGAGGAGGGCAAATTTGTCCGCGTGGTTGCGCCGGTCGAGGAACATCCGCTGCGGGATCTGATCGAACCTGGCCAGCCGCAGTGGCCGCAGGTGATCGAGACGTCACTGAAACGGGGCACCGGCCGCCCCTACGCGGTCGATACGATCGAATTGCCCTTTGACAATCCCTGGAACGCGTTGTTGTTTTGCGGCGGGCATGACTTTTTGCCTGACGGAAGTGCGTTGGTCTGCACGATGCAGGGAGATGTCTGGCACGTTTCGGGATTTGCCGGCGACGAAGCGCAACCCCGCTGGCGGCGATTTGCGTCCGGACTGCATCACGCCTTGGGATTGGTGATCACCGACGCCGGAATCTTCGTACAGGGCCGTGATCAATTGACGCGTTTACATGATCGGAACCGGGACGGCGAAGCGGATTTCTATGAATGCTTCAGCAACGTCTTTGAGACTTCGCCGGCGGGGCACGACTTCATTTGTGGATTGCAGTGCGATGCTGAGGGGAATTTCTACACCGTCTCGGGAAATCAAGGGATCGTGCGGATTTCGGCCGACGGGCGCCGCGCCGACGTGGTGGCGACGGGGTTGCGCAACCCGGACGGGCTGTGCCTGTTGCCCGACGGCACGTTGACGGTGCCCGCCTCGGAAGGGGACTGGACGCCGGCATCGATGGTCTGCGCCGTGCGTCCGCCGAGCGCGGACAGCGGCACGGCCCCCCCCTACTTCGGCTATCAAGCACCCCGCGACGGCAAGGCGCCCGAGTTGCCGCTGGTGTATCTGCCGCGGGGACTGGATAATTCCAGCGGCGGGCAAGTGTATATCGACAGCGATCGTTGGGGGCCGCTTAAAGGGAACCTGGTGCATCTTTCGTTCGGCGGCGGTCGGAGTTTTCTGCTGCTGCGTGATGACGTCGACGGGCAGTTGCAGGGCGCGATCGTGCCGTTGCCGGGTGAATTTCGTTCGGGTGCGCACCGCGGGCGATTCAATCCTCAGGACGGGCAGTTGTACGTGTCGGGCATGGCGGGTTGGGGTTCGTACACGCCCGATGACGGTTGTTTTCAACGCGTGCGGTATACCGGGGACCGCGTGCAATTGCCGAGCGCGTTTCACGTGTATCAAAACGGCGTGACGGTGACTTTCACCGAGCCGGTCGACGCCGAAATCGCTGCAATTGCTGAAAATCAATTCGCACAATGCTGGAATTATCGCTACAGCGGAGCGTATGGTTCGCCGGAGTTCTCGACGCGGCACCACGGCATGCGGGGGCACGATCATTTGCCGATCAAGTCGGCGCACGTCTTGCCGGATGGGCGGTCGCTGTTTTTGGAGATCCCCGATCTGCAACCGGTCAGCCAGTTGCATTTGCATCTGCGAGTCGATGCCGACGATGCCCGCGATCTGTTTCTGACGGTGCACCGACTGGATGGGCCGTTTCGCGATTTTCCCGGTTATCGTCCGCTGGCCAAGACGATTCTCCCGCATCCCATACTGGCGGACTTGGCGCTGGCCACGATTCGTGTGCGGAATCCGTTTATGAAGGCGATTCCCGATGCGCGGCCGATTACGCTCGCGACCGGAAAGAATCTGACGTTCGCGACGCGTGAACTGCGGGCCAAGCCGGGTGAGCCGATTCGATTGACGCTGGAGAACCCGGACGTGGTACCCCATAACTGGGCGCTGGTTGCGCCGGGAACGCTGAAACGCGTCGGCGAGATGGCCAATCGGCTGGTGGCCGATCCCGAGGCGGTTGCGCGGCACTACATTCCGCAGACCGACAACGTGCTGTGCTATACCGACGTCGTGGCGCCCAAGTCGCGGTTCACGATCTACTTCCAGGCGCCGCAAGAGCCGGGACGCTATCCGTATCTATGCACCTTTCCGGGGCACTGGATGGTGATGAACGGCGAGTTGGTCGTGGAGTAGATTTCGCCCTGCCGGCGGCCGCACGATCCTCTATTTATTGAGGATCAGCTTCTTATTGCGTGTAGAGCGCAGGCGGTAGATCTGCCCGTGGAATTCGATGAGGACTTCGGTGTGGCCTTCGGCGAGGGCGTCGAAAGGGATGGTCTTGGGCGGGGCGGGTTCACCGGCGGGACAGGGCGCGGCGTCGGGAGGTTTTTGCGGCTGCTTGCGCGATTCGTTGCTGTTCATGGATGTTGTGCCGAGTGGGATGCGAGCGAAATTTCGCCGAAGCCGTCTGACCGCCTTTGTTGGTGCGCGGATTTTTTTGCAAAAATCTGCGAGTGGGAACCCGGCGGAGTTGACGATCGGCTCTCCAGCGGGCATCATGATGACATTGAGACTCAATGTCAACTCTGAATTGCCGCAGCCAGCTTCGACACGGATTTCGTGCAGCCAGCCACACGTCAGAGACGCGGATCACCAGGCAAAGGTGCCTGGGCCGCTTCTTTCTCTGCATCCGGCTCGCTAAACAAAGGAGACAGCCGTGTTGAATCTTCAGGCGCGCAAGCGCAAAGCCTTTACGCTCATCGAATTGCTGGTGGTGATCGCGATCATCGCCATTCTGATCGCGCTGCTGCTGCCCGCCGTGCAACAGGCCCGCGAGGCGGCACGCCGTACCCAGTGCCGCAACAATCTCAAGCAGTTCGGCATCGCCGTCCACAACTACCACGACATCTACAAGCAATTCCCCAACGCCAACGCCAACAGTTCACTCAGCGGCGGGAGCTTGTTTGTGTCGATCCTGCCGTTGATCGACCAGGCAAACGGCTACGATCTGTGGGACTTTAGTTTGTCGAATAGTGATCCGGTGAATGTCGCCGTGTCGGGACAGCGGATTCCGGTGTTTATTTGTCCTACGGCCGCTGAGCCGCGGGCCGTACCGGGATGCGATTCCGACGCGGGACGCGCACCGGGCAACTACGCCGTGAATATCGGCACGAAGGATTTCAATCAGTACTGGTCGTACTTCGGCGAACCGGCGCCGTCGCTGGACGGTGCCATCGTTTACACTGATTCGGCCGATGGCAAGACGTCAATGCGTGACTTCCTGGACGGCACGAGCAACACGCTGCTGATCGGTGAAACGGCCTACAATCTGCCGGACTACAAATTCAGTTCAGGAAGTTGCATGGATGAACCGCGGTATTCATTTACTTATTGGGCCAATCCGTATCCGGGTTCGACCGCTTGCACGACGGAGTATGCGTTTAACCCGAAGGACGAATTGGACGACGGGGACTTTGACGCCAACTGGGTGCGTTCGTTCCGCAGCGACCACACCGGCGGCGTTTTCTTCGTGCTGGCAGACGGCTCGGTCCATTTTGTGAACGATTCGATCGACGCCACCGTACTGGACGGTTTGGCGTCAAGGAATGGACGGGAGGTGGTGAACATTGGCTTCTAAACCGAACATCTATTTCGTTTGCTTATTTCTGGCAGCCGCGTTGATTTTCCTCAGTGGCTGCGGGTCAGGACCGATGGACGAATATCCGCGTGCGGACGTCAAAGGGGTTGTCTCCTTGGATGGGCAACCATTGCACGAGGGAGTGATTCAGTTTGTCCCCTTGGAAGGGACACACGGCCCCAAGACCTCGGTCGAGATTACCGATGGGAAGTTCGCCTCCAGCGAGACGACCCGTCCGGTGGTCGGCGCGCACCGGATTGAGATCCATTCCACCGACGACGGCGGCTACGCCTGGGATGATGAAGCCGCTTTGGAACGGCTGAAGAACTCGGGAGTCCGCCGCGTCAATGTGGTGCGTGTGCCTCCCGTTTTCAATAAGGCCAGCCGAATTACGAAGACCGTTGAAGCAGACGGACCAAATGAATTTGAATTTCAACTGACCAGCCGCCGACGCCGCTGAAGCGGTCGAGAATCAAGGATGTATCAACGCTACGGCGAACCCACTAAAATCAGGACACCCATTTTATAAGGACGAATTGATGAAACGAGCTTTAGTGATTACGGCCGCCGCGCTGGTCATGCACGCACTGGTGCAACAAACGGCACAGGCGCATTTTATTTGGCTGTTGCCCTCGGCCGACAAGGAGGGGCAGACGGTCAACGTGTACTTCTCCGAGGCGGCCGAAGCGGATGACCCGTCTCTGCTGGAGGGGTTGGAAGGGATGCAGGTCTGGCGAATGCAGGCCGATGCCCAGCCGGTCCAATTGAAACTCAAAAAGACCGAAGAGGCCTTAGCGGCCGAGATCCCCAAGAGCGAACGGGGGGTCTCATTGTTCGTCGCGCAGCACGACTATGGTGTGATTTCTCGCGGGGATGCGCCGTCTCTGCTGCGTTACTACGCGAAAGCGGGCCCGGAGTTGACGAACGCCGCCTGGACCAAAATCAAGACTGACGAACGGCTCGCGCTGGACGTCGTGCCGATGAAGACCGACGACGGGAAGTTGAAGCTGGTCGTGACGTTTGAAGGCAAACCGGTCGCCGGCGCGCAGGTGAAAGGCTACGGTCCGGAGCTAGATGACTTTGAAGCGGAAACGGACAAACAAGGAACGGTGGTCGTCGCGACAGTTGGCGAGGGTGAATATGGATTTCGCGCACGGCACAAACAGACCAAGGCGGGTGAGCTGGACGGCAAGAAGTACGACGAGGTGCGGCACTACTCGACGGTCACCTTCACGGCCGATAAGCAACGGGAAGAGAAGACCGTGGCGACCGATGCGGAGACGCTGCCCGCGATTCCGCAATGCGTGACGAGCTTCGGGGGAGCGGTTGCGGGTGATTACCTGTATATCTTCGGCGGTCACACCGGTGACGCGCACTCCTATTCACACGAGGAACAAGGTCACACGCTGCAGCGGCTGAATCTGAGCAAGCCGGGCGAATGGGAAGCAGTGGCCGAAGGTCCGCACCTGCAAGGATTGGCCCTGGTGGCTCACGGCGGCAAAGTGTATCGCCTGGGTGGCTTTACGGCCAAGAACAAGCAAGGGGAAGATCGCGACTTGTGGTCGCAGGATTCGGCTGCGGTCTTCGATCCGGCAACCAAGCAATGGACCGACCTGCCGCCGCTGCCCGAACCGCGGTCGTCATTCGACGCCGCCGTGTTGGGGGATGCGATTTATGTCGTCGGCGGTTGGCAGTTGCGAGGCGAGGAGGATTCGATGTGGCACAAGACGGCTTGGAAGCTGGACCTTTCAACCGAGACGCCAAAATGGGAGCCGCTGCCCGCACCGCCGTTCACCCGCCGCGCCTTAGCGGTGGCCGCGCATGACGGCAAGATCTACGCCATTGGCGGGATGCAACAAGAAGGCGGACCGTCTCGCAAAGTCGACGTGTACGACACCAAGACCGGCGATTGGTCGACGACTGAGGAGATGCCCGGTGAACGGATGACGGGCTTTGGGTGTTCCGCATTCGCTGCGGGCGGCCGGCTGTTTGTCAGCACTTTCGATGGAAGCCTGCTCCGTCTTTCCCAGGACCAGCAACATTGGGAGCGCATGGGACAACTGCCGACCGCCCGCTTCTTCCACCGCATGTTACCCTATCCCAACGATCGGTTGTTGATCGTGGGCGGAGCCAACATGGGGGAAGGAAAGTTTGAAGAGTTGGAGATCCTGCAATTGAACTAGCGCTGGAAGTGTCGGGTGCGGGGGATCCCATCTCTGCGCCGACGGTGAAGCTGGCAGGAAATCGGCAGGCGCGACGCGTGCATGTCGCCCCTCACCGGGTGAGGGGCGACAACACGCCGCGCGTGGTTACTGACGGAATTCTTCACGAGGATGATGGGCGATGAATTGGGTTTCTAGTTTTCGCGGACATGGCGTGGTGCTGGTCACCGCATTTCTCATCGGCGGCGCGAGCGGCGCGGCGGCGGAACGGGACTGGTCATCGTTTCAAAACGGCGGTCGGATGTCGCTGGAGGACCAAGCGACTCCGGGTGATTGGAAACTCGCCGGTGAAATCGCCTGGACGGCTGATTTGACCGGGTATGGGCAGTCCTGCCCGGTCGTCTGGGGGGATCGTGTGTATGTAACCTCTGTCGAAGGACCACAAAAAGAGACGTACTTGGTGACGGCCTATTCGCTGGCCGACGGCAAACAGCTTTGGCAACACAAGACAAAAAACGCCTCACCGCACGAAAACAGCAACTATGTGAGCCGCGCCGCCCCGACACCGGCGGCCGATGCCAGCGGGCTGGTCTGTTTTTTTGAAGGGGGCAACTTGCTGGGCCTGACACATGAGGGTGACGTGCGTTGGGAGATGAACCTGGTGGAGAAGTACGGTGATATCGGTGCGCGGCATGGACTGGCGGCGTCGGTCGAACAAGATGAGCAGTCGGCTTACATCTGGGTCGAACGGAGCGAAGAACCGTATATTCTCTCGTTGGACAAGCAAACTGGGGAGATGAACTGGAAGGTTGCCGGATTGGGCGTGACCAGTTGGGCCAGTCCGCGATTGGTTCCGGTCGACGGCGGGCAACAGTTGGTACTCAGCGGCGTGGGGATGCTGGTCGGGTTAGACCCGACGACGGGCGAGCGGCTGTGGACGTTCGAGGGGATTTCCGGCAACTCGACACCGACGGATTCCGTTGGGGGAGGTGCGGTTTTTGATTGGGGCGACGGTGGGCCGCGGTGATTCGGACGCAGGTGGTTCCGCCAAGTCGAACGGCGTGGTGGCGATCGAGCGGGATGAGAATGGCACGTGGCGAGCGGACTACCTCTGGCGGGCGAAGCGGGCCACCAGTTCGTTTGGTTCTCCCATTGCGCACAACGGGACGGCCTATTTCGTGAATCGCACGGGCGTGTTGTTCGGTTTGGACGCGCAGACCGGCGAGGAGAAATTCACCCGCCGGCTGGGGGGCAGCGTGTGGGCGACGCCACTCGGCATCGGCGGCCGGGTGTTGTTCTTCGACAAGGACGGCAAGGTCAATTTGCTATCGGGCAGCGGCGACAACCCGGAGATTTCGACGTGGGAGGCGCTCCCTGCCGATCCGCAACCGACTGCCGGGGAGAAGAAGGAGCAATTCTCCGCGAGCGTGGTGTATGCGGGCTTGTGGAACGGGCAATTGATGCTTTTGCGGCGCGGTGATGCGCTGTTTGCCGTAAGAATTGAGCGCGAATGATCGTTTCCAATTTCAGCGCTGTGGGCTGATGAAGAGAAAATACGCTCTGTGCCGTCGCGGAGCTTTCAGTACAACGGGTTTCAAAACCCTCTGACGCGTCATGCCCGCATTTGGATTGCAGGCGTTCGCACCGGCGCAACCGGGTTTTGAAACTGGTTCTCGCCGGGAAACCACTGAGACGCGCCGGCACGGAGCATGTCTTCGCCGTTCTAATGCTACAGCGTTACGTTGTTGTATCGATCGGCCAACAATTTGGGTGCCACTGGCGGCTCGTCCGCCAGTGCGCACGGAAGTTGAGGTATCCGGGCTTGGAGAATACTGCGCAACACGGCACTGGCGGGCAAGCCGCCAGTGGCACCCGACGTGGTAATCTGATAGTTGACGGGGCTTTTTCTGTCTTCCGTTATATTGACTTAGCGCCGTATTTCTAAACCCTCGTCCCCTCGGCCCGCGGACCTCCGCGCAGTAGCACCGGTCCGACGACCATTGTCCTTGTTACCACTAGCGACACGACGACCCGGTTTATC